>QNCG01000009.1 GCA_003644445.1 Candidatus Duberdicusella sinuisediminis
ATAGAAAAGTTTATTATTTAGAAACACCTTCCTTTTCACCTTTTTACTTCTTCTCTTTTCCTGTTTTTATTAAAAATTTCACTTTTTCGCAAAAGTGAAATTTAATTTGTTGAAAATTTTGCCTAAAAAACTCTCAATACTGTATCTTACCCCTGCCCTTGCTGCTAAATTAATTACTGCTTTGAATTTGTAGGTTTTAAAGAGTTTTTTTAAGGAATTGTAGTTTTCAATGTCAATTTTATAGAAGATAAAGTTTTTGTAGGGTTTTAATAAATTCAATCTGTATTTTTTTAAAGAAACATCATAGTAATCATTGAGATTATCAACTCCCACTACTTCATAGCCTTTTTTTAACAATAATTCTGCCACTTTTTGGCCAATAAACCCTCCTGCGCCTGTTAAAAGAATTGCTCCTCTTCTCATCCCTTAATCTTCCTGCCTCTCTCTTTGTAGAGTCAAGGCTCAACCCTTCCAATCTTCTGTGAATCTAACTTCCTTTATTTTTTAAAAAACAGTAAATGTCTATGCGGCAGAAAGTCTATTCCTACTACTGACTTAACATAATAGATAACAAAGAAAACCGCTAAAAAAATAATGATAACTGTAATAATATTAAATTTTCTCTTCATCTCCTCTTAAGCTAATCTCTCCCCTAATAAGAAGATGTTATCTCTCGGTTACGGACCATAGTAATCATTAAATATCCCTGGGTTATATAGTTCCTGCCTACGCTATACTTTATTGTAGATAAAACCAGGAATTACAAATGCTCTATTGTTCAATATCACGCCCAGCAGGTTCGCCTTCTTCTGCTCCAGTAGTGCAATTGCACTCTTAACCACCTGCCTGCGGGTTTTGCCTTCGTTTACTACAAGGGCAACGCCGTCTGCATAAGAACAAAGCGCCAGCGCATCCTTGGAGTCCTTTAAGTTTGCCCCATCAATCAATACTATTTCATACCTTTCCCTAACTGTCTTAAGCAGTTCAGACATCCGATGCGACTCTAAAAGGGTTATCGGGTTAAGTTCAGCTTTGCCGGCTGTTAAAACATTCAGGTTAGAACCTATATCCTGAACTGCTCTTTCAAAAGAAGTCCTGCCCTCAAGAACATCGGCTAACCCCGAGTTATCGGAAATCTTAAACGCCTTATGCATGGAGGGATTTCTTAAGTTGGCGTCGATAATAAGCACTTTATGACCCTGTTTTTGGGATAGATGCTTTGCCAGATTAGCAACAATTGTGGTAGTTCCCTCTTTGGGCAAAGCAGAGGTTAATAAAAGAGATTTCAGGTTTTTATCCTTCATTAACAGATAGAGCTGGCCGGAAAGGTTATGCAGTAACTCTTTCCTGAATTTTTTCTTTCTGGGAATAGAACCTAAAAGGGGGATGTCCAGGAATGCCTCTATATCCTGAGGCGATTTAAAGGTCTGGTCGATGTATTCAAACATAAAGGCAAGCATCACTCCTAAAAACGAGCTCATTGCCAGGGCAAGAATAATTGTAAGGTGTTTGGAAGGCCCTGCCGGCTTAAGGGGTATCTGGGCCT
Organism: Candidatus Duberdicusella sinuisediminis; assembly: GCA_003644445.1. Classification (GTDB taxonomy): domain Bacteria; phylum Omnitrophota; class Gorgyraeia; order Duberdicusellales; family Duberdicusellaceae; genus Duberdicusella; species Duberdicusella sinuisediminis. The sequence goes on from QNCG01000009.1 coordinate 1,547, forward strand.
GCTCTATAATTTTGACGCTTGCCGGGCCGATTGCCTCGATGTTTGACAGCGGTTTTCCGTTGAGGCTCTCTTTCATCTTTTCGATATTGTCTTTCATTTGTATTACAGAAAGATGCTTTTCACCATATTTCAGCTGCAGTTCTGCCAGTTGCTGTTCAAGGTCAAAGATAACATAGGAACGGCTGACAATATTAGCGATTATCGCTGCGCCGAGAGGGCTGAAATCGCTGACGCTGATGGTAAATAGATTGGTATCCCTTATCGGCTCTACCTTAATATTTTTCTTCAAATCCTCTACTGCCAGGCGGAAGCGAAAAGCCTTTTTCTGCTCTTCTGTCAATTGTGCCAGTTTTTTCTTAAACCTGCTCACCTGAAAATCTATTAGAGGTTTTTTAAGGTTAGAGCAGAATCTCTTTTCGTAGTCAAGGGGGCGCTCGTAAAGGCCGATTGCCCTAACAGCGCGTTCAATTACAGGGTTGGATTTGACAATCTCGCTCTGGGTAAGGACCACTTCCGCATTTTGAGACTTGAGCAAGTCCCTGTAATAAGGCGCCTCAACCTGCTTTTCTGCAGAAATAAGCATCTTTACCTGCGCCTGGTAAAGCGGCGTCTTAAGTTGCAGGCCGATAATGACAGTAGCCATCACGGTGACGAAGGTGGTGATGATTACCGCTTTGTGGCGGAATAACACTCGCAAATAATCACGTAATGTAGTGGTCTCTTGTAGCCCCATTTGTACCTCCCCGTTCCGATGGACGATGGATGGCCGCTCGCTTCCCTCGCTATGACGAGGGACGACTGCCTATCTCCCCCCTCCATCTTGTTTTTAATTATTTACAAAATGTTTCAACCTTCTGCCCCATTGTAAAAAGCATTGCAAATATATGCTCATACTTATCGTCTAATTTATCAAATATACCTTTATTGATATAATCACATCTCAAGGCAAACTCCAACCAAGTCTGTGTTTCTGCTGCTTCTTGCGCTGCATCTGAAAGTTTACGCCATCCTTCTGCAAGATTCGTACATACTGATCTAGAAGACCTGCGTGCTTGGCCAGTTAATGAATATGTTTCTTCTTTTGGAAACTGCTTTGATATTTCAAATATCTCCATTGCTGTTTCAAAAGCTAACTTATAGACCTCTAAATCCCTTACACTATTTATTCTTCTCGTCCCTCGTCCTTCGCCCTTCATCCCTCGCCCCTCAGAATATTCCTTCTGAAACAACGACGATGTCTTCCGGCTGGAGGATAATGTCTGCCTCTGAATCGCCATCCATAACCGCCCTAATGTTCACCTTAATTGTCTCATACCCGGGCCCATCTTTTTTGGGCCGTAACACCTTAACCCTGCTCGATGAACCAAATTTGGTAAAACCTCCAGCCATAGATATTGCTTTTAACACGGTAACTTTCTCTTTTATAAGATAGCTGCCGGGCCTAACTACTTCGCCATAGACAAAAAATTTTCTGCTGCGTGATTCTCTTAAGAAAACTGAGACTACCGGGTATTTCATATATCCCTCAGCTAATTTTGCCTGAATCTCATTCTGAATCTGGCTTAATGTCATCCCTTCTACCTGGACATTGCCGATATAGGGAAAAGATATTGAGCCATCCGGGGCTACAGCAACTGTAGTGATTAGCTTTTCGGGCTGGAGTATGCTTATCTCCAGAACATCGTCTATGCCCACGGTGTATTCGGACTGGGCCGGCTTTTCAGCCGAAACCGTCCCTTCTGCCCATATTAGCGGTGAAATCACCATTAAAAGAATCATTACCAACAACAAAAGTAAACGCTTCATAATCCCCTCCCCCTAGTTTAAATGTTCCGATGGATGATGGACGTCCGTTCGCTGCGCTTAGTTGGACGACGGACGATTCATCCCTCGTTCCTCGTGTTACTTGGCGCCGCGGGTGAATAACACAGCAGGTATGGTCTTAAGAAGAATCTTAAAGTCCAGCCCGAGCGACCAGTTATCAATGTATTCCAAATCAAGCCTTGCCCATTCGTCAAAATCAACTATCCTATTTCTTCCGTTTACCTGCCAGAGGCAGGTAATACCCGGGCGCATACTCAACCTTCTTCTCTGCCAGCTGTCATATTGCTGAACCTCTTTGGGTATGGGCGGCCTGGGGCCAACCAGGCTCATATCGCCCTTGAATACATTCCATAACTGCGGCAGTTCATCTATGCTGGTCTTTCTTAAGAATTTTCCTATTCTGGTCAAGCGGGGGTCATTCTCCATCTTAAAGACCGGGCCGTTCATCTCATTATACCGGAGAAGCTCATCAAGCCTTGCTTCCGCATCTTTAACCATTGTCCTGAACTTATACAGGGTAAAGGTTCTTCCGTTTAAGCTGCATCTTTTTTGCCTGAAAAATACCGGCCCTTCTGAGGTTGCCTTGATGATTATGGAAATAATTACAAAAAACGGCGCTAATATAAGAAGGGCAACTCCAGAAAAGACCAAATCAAACAGGCGTTTAATTAAAAGATGCCATAACTTATCCGGTGTGCTCTCAAAGGTAAGTAAGGGGAATCCATTTAAGTCGGTCTGCTTTGCTTTTGAGAATTTAAGGTCAAAATAGTCAACTGCCACGTGAACCCTTAGCCCCTCGGCTTCACAGAAATGCATTATCTCCTCTATCTTGTGCAACCATAAACGGGGCACAACAAAGACAACCTCATCTACTATATTATTGTGGATTATATCAGGCACATCTTTAAACGAACCGAGCACTTTATGACCCGCAACTACGCTTCCCACCTTGCTAACATCTTCATCCACAAGCCCGATAACCTTAAGGCCCCACTCTTCGTGTTTATGGACTACATCGATAAAACGCTGTGCCCTTTTGCCTGTGCCAATGATTAAGATACTTCGGAAGTTATAGCCTTTTTTGCGGATATGCCTGAAAAAGATAACCAGGGCAGCCTTTTCAAGACTAATAAGCAGTGTGGAAAAAGTGAATACGAAAATTATGAAAGCCCGGCTGATGTTCTGCAATTTGAAAAGATAGATATAACCGGAAAAGATAACAAAGCTAAAAAAGGCCGCCTTAAGGACAATAAACAAAAGTTCAGGCATGGGCCTTACCCGGAAAGAGGTATACATCCCGAAGAAATGAAGCAGCCCTCCCCATATAATAAGCAATACAGGCAAAAGGCTGATGTAGATACTTAAAGGATAAAGGTCCTGAATCCTATCCCAGAAAAAATATCCCAGGAAAAAAGACCCCGCTACTATACAGAGGTCAAAAAATATCATCAATCTTCTAAGTACTGTAATGTGTTCTTTTAACATAGTCTTTCTTAGAACTTTTTAATTTTCTTTAATGTGGCAAAATATTGTGCATCAGAACTCCATAGCCAGCCCTAAAAATATTTTATTCTTGGTGTATTCACGGGTATCTATTGTAGAATCTACATCTGAATAGGTATACCTTAAATTCCCTTTTAATTTTTTGCTCAAATCGTAAGTAAAGCCGACGCTTACTCCCCGAAGTTTATCTGTAATATTCGTTGTGATATATTCACCCTCGCCATAAAAGCCGGAAAGAGAACACCCTAACCTTTTGAATAGCCGCCTTGTAAAGGTGCCTGAAGTTTGCCAGTAATCGAAAAGGTCCTGCGTATAGGCATTGGTGTAATACCTTCTGGTGAATGAAATGCTTACGCGGCTATTTTCGTCAATATCGTTTGTAACAGAGGCCTGAATAAGCGGTTTGGCATAGTTTTTATCGTTGTAAGAATTGATAAAATCTATTCCTGCTTTGCCGTCAAAATAGAGTTGTCTGGTGAAATAGTGCCTTAAGCCCGGGGCGATTGTGTGTATTGTGGCATTGCCTCCGGGGTCAAAGTCTCTTCGGGAAAAATCGTAGGAAAACATCAAGATAGTAGTAGAGGCAAGAAAATAAGTTGCGTCCAGGCCTACCCTGTTTAGAGATGAGTCGCTTAAGTCCTCTCTGGATACCTCATCTATTTCACTGGCATATCTTGCGCTTATACTGAACTGTCTGGAAATGTCTTTTGTGTAAGCAAGATTAAACCTGTTTCTATAATAACTGTATCGTCCCCTTGTTATGCCAAAGGCCTCCTCAAAACTGCGAGGCTCATAGGTGTGGGTGAAAACATCTCTTAAGCTTATGCGGTCATATCTGGAAAACTCCTGTTGAAAGTTTAAGGTTAAATCCTCAGAGGTATTGTTAAAATTGTCATAATCGGCAAAGAATTGTTGAAATATGTTGGCTGTAAGCTCAAGGCTGCGGGTTTTCCCTTCGTATTTGACGCCTAAGCCAAAAGATAAATTTGTGATGAAATCTTCCTTTTCATTTTCGTGAACAAAGGTGATGTTGTCATCGTAGATTTCAGATACGCTTGCGCGCAGTTTCAGGTCTATGCCCTTATAATCAAAGGAATAGGCTTTGCCTGCTGACACAATCAATAGGGCAGCAAGGAAAAATATAAATAGGTTTTTTGAAATATGGGCCGTCTTCATCGCTCATTTTTGTATATTTTCAAGAAGATTTCTACCATTTGCGGGTCAAACTGTCGGGCAGCGTTTCTTTTTATCTCGCCTATGGCCTCTTTCTCAGACAAAGGCTTTCTATATGAATCCCTTGCCGTCATACAGGCAAAGGCCTCGGCCAAAGAGATAACTTTTGCCTCCGGACAGATTGCATCTTTCTTTAATCCATCGGGGTAACCTGCACCATCATATCTTTCATGATGTTGCCTGATTATTATAGATAATCTCTTAAATTGCCTGAGAGATTTTACAACCTCTTCGCCAAGTAAGGGGTGGGTTTTGATAATAGAATATTCTTTATTATTCAACTTAGTTTCTTTATTCAGGATGCTTTCGTCTATGCTCAGCATTCCTATATCATGAAGGAGCGAGGCCAAATGCAGTCTCTCCATCTGCTCAGAAGAAAACTTTAGCTTCTGCGCGATCTTTAAACTTATCTTGGCAACAGAATTGGCATGTCCACGGCAGAACTTTTGTCTTTTCTCTAAGAGATTAACAAGCCCCTTAAAGATTCCCAATAGGGTTTTATCTTTTAAAGCATCTGACGGCACTGGCGGTGCACCTGCGTCTATCATCTTAAATAAATCGTCTTTACGAATACGATGGTGGCCGCCGGGGGTCTTCAAGGTTTTTATTCTGCCGGAATAGATAAATTTCTTCAGGGTGGAAAGGCTGATATTTAAGAAATGCGCTGCCTGCCTGGATGTCAGAAAATTATCACTATCTCTTTTATTTTCCATTTCTATACCTACCCCTCCTACCTATGAAATTTATATAAAACCATATAAAATTGCATAAAGCGAATTGTACGTTGTTTGCTAACACTTGTCAAGGATTTTCTCTCTGAAGCGTTATATTAACTGGGCCTATTTTTAAAAGCAAATCTTACCCAATCTCTCTCTTTTATAGAGATGCCGGCTAATTCCAGGGGAGATTTCCCATTTTATATTGATGATTATCCCTACAGTCAGTCTTAGTGTAAGATTTAGCAGGGTATTTAGAGAGGGATTTTCCAGAGAAAGTCCGATTTGAAGGAATAGCAAGATAAGGCTTAAGTTTTAGAAGGGTGCTGTAGACGATTCTGGGGTGGTTTTCTTGTGAGGCATTGCCAAAGAATAAAAAAAGGCGTCCACTTACCAAAAAGTCTTTATAGGCAGGTAAAGGAGGTAAGGGACGCCATGAATACAATAACTCTGGAATTCAAAGCTGCCAAGGTAAAAATACCGACAGAAGGCTTAACCTTTGAGGCTCTGGAAGAAATGGTTTTTGGCATAAGGCAACATAACTTTGACAAATAAGAAATTGTATGCTAAACTTGATTTTGTTAAAAAACCAGAATGGATACACGTAAACTTAAAAAATTTATAAAACTCCACTGGATAAAGCTTACCCTCCTAATAATAGGAGGAGCCCTCCTTATCTTAGTTATATATATGGTAATTCTGGGGATAAGGTCTTTTATCACCTTAGAATCCTTCTACAAGAAAATGACCCTGGCAGGAATCCCCATCCAGCTTCTTTTCAGTATTGTAACTGCCTTTATCTTTGCTACAATTTATACTTTTATGTGGATACATATGATTTACGGAGGAGGCCTAGCCAAATTAGGCCAGAAGAAGATAAAATCTACCCAGGTAAATGTAAAGTGGAAAGATGTAGTGGGTATGGAGTCAGTAAAAAAAGAAGTAGCTGAAGTAGTAAACTTAATAAAAGATAGAGCCCATCTAAGAAAAATTGGCGGTAAAATCATAAAAGGAGTTCTAATGGTGGGGCCTCCCGGCTGCGGGAAGACTTATTTAGCTAAAGCCATTGCCACTGAAACCGGCCTCCCCTTCTTAGCTGCAGTAGGAAGTGAATTTATAGGGATGTTTGTAGGACAGGGAGCAGCCCGGATGAAAAATCTTTTTAAAGAAGCCAGAACTTTGGCTGAACTTCAGGGAGGGTGTATCATATTTATTGACGAAATAGACAGCATTGCCCGGCCCCGGGTAGGAATAACTGGTTTAGGAGGGGGCATCTCTTACAATGCCACCATAAATCAGCTTCTAACTGAATTAGATGGTCTGCGTCAGGAAGAAAATAATATCGTAGTAATTGGTGCCACTAATGTAAGAGAAGATGAATTAGACCCGGCTTTAATGCGGGCAGGAAGGTTTGATAGGAAAATATATGTGGGGAAACCAGGTTTAGAAGACAGAAGAAAACTCTTTGAATACTATCTTAAAAAAACAAGTTATGAGGCTTCTGTAGACTGTTCAATATTAGCCAGAAAGACTGTAGGGTTCTCTCCTGCAGATATTGCCAATATGGTAAGAGAAGCTTCTTTAATTGCGGTAAGAAACCAGAGAGAAAAAATAACTTACAAGGACTTATCTGAAGCCTACGATAGAGTGGTATTTGGCCTAAAATCAGGGATAACTCTATCAGAAAGAGAAAAAGTCTGGACTGCTTATCATGAGGCTGGCCACGCCATAATTGCCTATCTTACTCATCCTACTGACGATGTAATAAAAGCTTCAATTATCCCAAGAAAGGGATATTTAGGGTATGTAGGCCACACACCCTCTGAAGAAATCCATGCCCCCCATAAAGAATGGTTCCTGGCGAATATTAAAACGAATTTGGGCAGTTTCGTAGCCGAAAAACTTAAATTTGGAACAACTACAGCAGGAGTAGAAAGTGACTTTACTAATGCTCTTCAATTTGCTCATAATATGGTCTGGCGCTGGGGGATGGGAGAATCAGGCCTTTTAGGAAATTTTTATGGTTTAAGCAGGTATACTCCTTGGGGAGGAGGAATGTCTCTAAATATCTCAGAGAAGACTAAAGAAAAGCTGGATGAAGACGTTCAGAAAATAATGAATAAATGTCTAAAGGAAGTAGAAGAAATCTTAACTCGGGAAAGAGAACTCTTAGAATACTTTGCTCAGGAACTCCTCAAAAAGGAAGAATTAGAATACGATGAGATTATAGAGATATTTAAAAAGTATGGTAAGGAAAAACCTAAAGATATTCTTCCTACTTAGCCTCCTTATACTTTTTTCTTCCTGTTTAGATATTGAACCTACCTACCAGAGAAAGAATATAGAAAGCGCTATCAAAAATCTATGCAAAGAAGAATATAATCTAAAAGTAGAAGTTGAAGAGGCAGAAGACACTATCTGGATATACGCCCCTTTTAATAACTTAATCGATGAAAAGGGAGAATTAGACAGAAAAGTTACTGAAGAAATTGGAGATATAATCCTCTCTTTACAGAGAGTTATTTTAAGTATTGATAAACCTCCTAAGTTTTATATTTTTGTAGCTTCAGATATTAAAAAGACAGGAGCAGACTTAATCCTGATAGGTTTTATCCCTGACTTGGTAAAGTTTCAATTGCGATTTATCTCCCGGGGCGAGTTTCTCCAGAGACGTTATCTTAACTTCGGAATTAATCCTCAGGCTTTGGGAGATGAAAAAGGTTATCATATTAAGAAATTTAATTTAGACTTAGAACACTTTACAGCCTTGATAATAGGGCAACAAATAAGGAGAGTCTTTACATCTCCTGAATATAAGGAATATTTTGAGGTAAAAACAGCTGAAGCTGGATTTAATTCTCAGACTAAAGAATTCACTATCCTCATAGATATAGAGAAGAAAAAATATAAACCCCATCTCCCTAAGCCTTTTGAAGAAGCCTTAAAGACAGCTCAGTATTATATCTGCAAAGTCTATAAATTAAAGAATTTCAACTCTCTGCGGATAGAAGATTTAGACTCAGGGAAAATTAAAGTTCTCAGCAAAAAAGCCCTACAGGAACTATCCTTTGACTAAAAGAAATAAACTAAGCTTTAATCTCTACTTTTCTTCCCTTTATCTTTAATCTTTTCTCTGAAAATAACTTTACTGCTAAAGGATAAAGCCTGTGTTCTAATTTATGGATTCTCTCTTCTAAGGATTGTAAACTCTCCTTCTCTCTTATTTTTAAAGCCTCTTGTAAAATTATTGGGCCGGTGTCTACTCCCTCGTCAACAAAGTGAACTGTAATTCCGGTAACTTTTACTCCGTAGTTATAAGCCCTCTCTATAGCGCCTACTCCTTTAAAAGAAGGCAAAATTGCAGGATGGATATTTAAAATTCTATTTTTAAAAGCTTTAACAAAATAAGGGGTAATTATCCGCATAAATCCGGCTAAAACCACTAAATTTATCTTTTCTTTTTTTAAAATCCTTACTACTTCTCTATCAAAATCTTGGCGACTCTTAAAATTTCTGGGGTCTATAAAAATGTCTTTAACTGCGAATTTTTTAGCCCGCTCTCTTACTCCGGCATTTTCTTTATCAGTGATTAAGAGTTTTAATTTTGCTCTTATAAAACCCCTCTTTACTGCCTTAGCTATTGCCTCAAAATTGGTTCCTCTTCCTGAAGCTAAAACCGCTATATTCATTCCTCCCCCTTTCCTACTACCTGGCAAAAAACTCTCTTTCTTAGCCGATAATTTAAAAAAAAGAAATAGATTAATAAAATACTTATACTTAGCAAGAAACTCAAAAATACCCCTGAATTTTTAAAAAAGACAAGAGCTAAAATAAATAAAAGAGAAGGGATAAGAAAAGTTAGTATAGTCAACAGGAAGAAAGAACTCCTCCTTATCCTCAATTCTACTTCTTCTCCTATTTTAAAATCTCCCTTAGCTTTAATAGTCAGTTTACCCTGGCCTATCTTACAAAAAAAATTCCCACAGCCCTCACAACCCCCTTCCCTTTCAAAACCCAATACTAACTTATTACCTTCTTTAGCAATTACTTTGGCTTTCTTTTTAAGCATCTTTAATTTTGGTAAAGCCAGCAGGCTACTTTTCTATCCTCCTTTAAAAATAAAGGAGGCTGATTTTGACAAATATTCATCTTAAAAATACACCTGTTTTTAAAAATACAGCCTTCATCTGAAAAATCTTCTTCTTCTAAACCCAAAGAAAAATCTCTTTTGGCTGAACTCACTAAGAGCTGAGAATAAGGGTGTAAAGGTTTTTTAAGAACATCAGGAGTTGAGCCTTCTTCTACTACTTTTCCCTTATAGATTACTAATAAATCCTCAGTTATGTAAGAAAGAAGGCCTAAATCGTGGGAGATAAAAATATAATTCATCTTAAGCGTTTGCTTTATCTTTAAGAGGTTATCTATTATCTTCTTAGAAACTACTACATCTAAGTTAGAAGTAGGCTCGTCTAAAATTAAAACTGAAGGGCAAGAAGCTAAAGCTCTGGCTATGGCTACTCTTTGACACTGACCTCCGCTAAGCTGAGAAGGTAACCTGTCTATCAAAGAAAAAGGAAGTTCTACCAGAGAAAATATCCTCTCTAATTCTCCTTTTTGAGAACTTAAACCCTGATAGTAAAGAACTTCTTTTAACGCTCTTCCTATTCTCATTTTAGGGTTTAAGGAAGTGTAAGGATTTTGAAAGATAAGCTGGATTTTTCCTTTTTCTAATAAATTACCCTGGTAAATTAAATTGCCTTCCGAAGGTTTAATCAGACCCACCAATATCTTAGCTAAGGTAGATTTGCCTGAACCACTTTCTCCAGCAATCCCTAATATCCGCTCTTCTGGCAAAAGAAAACTCACCTTATTTAAAGCTTTTATAAAAAAAGTCTGCCAGCCTCTTTTTAATTTAAAGGTCTTAGAAATAGCTTCTCCTTTTATAAGAAAGCCCTTGCTCATAATTTAAAAACTGAATTTAGAAGTTGCCGGGTGTATTCAGTTTGAGGATTCCTAAAAATATTTTCAGTTTCTCCTTCTTCTATAATTCTTCCCCGATGAAGAATAGCTAACTTTTTAGAGAACTTTTCCACTAAACTTAAATCATGGGTTACAAAAAGGATAGAGAAACCCAACTCCTCTTGTTTAGCTTTAAGTAATTTAAGAATCTGAAGTTGAACAGTTAAATCCAAGTTGGAGGTGGGTTCATCACAAATTAAAAGACAAGGCTCAGAAGCTAAAGCCATAGCAATCATTACTCTCTGGGCTTCTCCCCCACTTATCTGGTGAGGAAAACTTAAATAAATTCTTTGAGGATTCTTAAAGCCCACACTCTTTAAAAGCTCTAAACTCTTTAAGTAAGCAGGCTTCTTACTAAATTTTTTATGGTAGATTAAAACTTCGTCTATCTGATAACCTATTCTTAAAAAAGGGTTCAAAGAAGCTAAACTTTCCTGAAAGATATAAGAAATTTTTGTTCCTCTGATTTTTCTTAATTCTTCTCCTGAAAGATTTAAAAGATTTATCTTTTTGTCAGAGAGATAAAAATTCACTTCTCCCGAATAATAAGCATCTTTAGGTAAAAGTTTAGTAAAAGAGAGACAGAGTAAAGTCTTGCCTTCACCCGACTCCCCCACTAAGGAGAAGACTTCACCTTTATTTATATTAAAACTTACCCCTTCTAAAACAGGCTTTTTGGAAAAACCCAGCCTTAAATCCTTTACCTCTAAGATAACTCCCATAGTTTTACTTAAGTTCTTCTCTTATGGCTTCACCTAAAAGATTAAACCCTAAAACTGTAATAAGAATACATAACCCCGGGAAAAAAGTAATCCAGGGAGCTACTCCTAAAGTAGACTTTGCTTCCATTAAAATATTACCCCAGGAAGGCGTAGGAGGCTGAACTCCCAGGCCTAAGAAACTTAAAGAACTCTCCACCAATATTGCTGAAGCTATACCTAAAGTAGCATTAACCAATACCGGAGATAAGGCATTAGGGATTAAGTGTTTTAAAATTATCGTGGGAGTAGGAATTTTCAAGATTTTCAAGGCTAAAATAAAGTTTTCTTCTTTCAAAGAAAGAATCTCAGCTCTAATCAGGCGGGCAGGCCCCATCCAGCTAGTCAAACCAATTATTACCATAATAAGGTAGATTGAAGGCTTAGCCAAGAGTGCTACTAAACTTAAAATCAAAAAGAAAGAAGGGAAACAAAGCATAATATCAGTAAATCTCATAATAACTGCATCTATTATCCCTCCAAAGAAACCAGCTATTGAACCTAAAATTATCCCAATAATTACCGCTATCCCCACAGCTACAAATCCTACAGATAAAGATATCCTTGCTCCATATACTATCCGGGAAAATAAATCTCTTCCTAAAGAATCCGTGCCTAATAAGTGTTCTGGGCCGGGAGGCAATAACGCTTCTTCAATATTCAGGGAAATAGGCTCATATTTAACAATAAAGGGAGCCAACAATGCCAAAGAAGACATAAATAAAACAATCAATAAACCTGACAAACCTAACTTATTTTTTAAAATTCTCTTAATCATATCCTTTTAGCAGCCTAATTTCTTACTTACTATATTTAATCCGAGGGTCAGCCCAGGTATAAGCTAAGTCAGCCAAGAAATTTCCTAAAAGAGTAAGAAAAGCTCCGATAACTAAAAGCCCCATAATCAAGGGGTAATCTCTCATCATTACCCCCTCATAAAAAAGTCTACCCATCCCCGGAATAGAAAAGATAGTCTCAAAAATAACACTTCCTCCCAAAAGCCCGGGGACAGAAAGTCCTAAGATAGTAATTACCGGGAGAAAGACTGGCTTTAAGGCGTGCTTATAGATTATCTGAGAAGAAGGAAGCCCCTTAGCAAAAGCTGCGCGAATATATTCCTTATCTAAAACTTCTAAGAATTTTTCCCGGCTATAACGCGATAACCCTGCTAATGACCCGAAACTGGCCACTAAAACTGGAAGGCTTATATGCCATAAAAAATCTAAGGCTTTTTTATACCAGGGAAAATATTCAAAATCTATAGAAGTTATCCCCGAAATGGGAAACCAGCCTAATTTTACCCCTAAAAACTGCATAGATAAAAGAGCTAACCAGAAAGAAGGTGTAGCAAACCCAATAAAAACAAAAAGAGTAGTAAATCTATCAAAGAAACTTCCCTTTTTCCACCCTGAATATAACCCTAAAGGTATAGCAGTAAAGAAAATTACCAATAAAGAGAGAATATTTATAGTTAAGGTTACTGGAAGCCTCTCTAAAATTTTAGAGGAAACTTTTCTTCCATCAACTAAAGAGTAGCCAAAATCAAACTTTAAGATATCTTTAAGCCAGTTAAAGTACTGAATGTGGACAGGTTTATCTAAGCCATAGAGTTTATTTAACTTTTCTCTTGCCTCCAGACTTATCTTAGGATTAAACAGAGAAATACTGGTAGGACTTCCCGGAGCAAGGTGAATAACCAAAAAAGAAACAAAACTTATCCCTATTAACAAAGGGACCATATTTACCAGACGCTTAATTATATATCTCAGCATCTTAACCTTTAAATTCTATTTTGTATTTCTGTTCCTTCAAAGGTACCCACCAATCAATAAAATTATACCAATACCCGCCCTTAGCTGGCTTCACCCCCCTAAATCTTTGATGAAGACAGGATAAACTATTAGGGATATATATAAACATATAAGGCTGGTCCTCATAGATAAGCCTGTTTATTCTCTGATAAAGTTGTTTTCTTTTCTGGCGGTCAAAAGTTTTCCGGGCCTCTACTAATAGTTTATCTACCTCAGGATTATTATAACCTACAAAATTAAAATCAGAAGGAGAAGTTTTTGAAGAATGGAAAATATCATAAATGTCAGGGTCCCGGGATAAGCTCCAGCCTAATAAAACCGTTTCAAACTTTCTCTTTCTTATAATCTCATCGATAAATACTGACCATTCCACCACTTTAATCTCTACCTTTATCCCAATATTTCTAAGCTGAGCCTGAATAATTTCAGCAACTCTCTGTCTTTCTAAATTCCCCTGGTTAGTAATTATAGTAAATTTAAAGGGCTCCCCTTTTCTTTCTAAAAACCCGTCACCATCCTCATCTTTAAATCCCGCCTCAAAAAGCAAAGTTTTAGCTTTTTCAGGAGAAAATTCTGCTGGTTTAAACCCAGGGTCATAAGCCCAACTTTCGGGAGTAAAAGGGCCGGTAGAAACTTTTCCCTCTCCTAAGAGTACAGCCTTTATTATTTCTTCTTTATTCACGGCGTAATTTAAAGCCTGTCTTACCTTTTTATCTTTAAAGAGAGGGTTGTTCAAATTATAACCTAAATATAGAAAACTATTAGAAGGATAGCGGAATTTAATATAGTTTTTCTTAAATTGAGGAGCCTGGCTATGCTTTAAAAATTGAAGAGGGGTAAGCCCAGAACTGTCTACACCTTGCGCTAATACTTCTAAAAATAAGGTAGCAGTATCCGGAATAATCCTGAAAATAACTCTATCTATATTAGGCCTTTTTTCAAAATAATCCTCATTAACAACTAACTCAATCTTTTCCTGGGCTATCCATTTTTTAAATTTGTAAGGGCCTGTGCCAATGGGGTTCCTGGAAAATTTAGAGCTTAAAAGATTCTCTTCTTTTTCTAAGATATGCTTGGGAATAATCCCCATAGTCCAGCTAGCTAAACCTGGAGAAAAAGGTTCTTTATAGGTTATCTTTACAGTGTATCTATCCAAAATTTCTAAATTTTCAATCCTCTCAAAATCTCCACTATAAGGAGTAGGGGTGTTAGGGTCAATTAATTTTTTATAGGTAAACTCTACATCGTAAGCTGAGAACTCTTTCCCATCGTGCCAAAGAACCCCTTTTCTCAAATGAAAGATTATAACTTTTCCCTCTTCTTCTGTCTGCCAGGTTTGGGCTAAATCTCCTACTAAATTTAGATTCTTATCATATTTAAGAAGCCCGTTAAAAATAAAAGAGCATACCTCTGCTGAGGCTGAATCTGAAGCTAAGATAGGAATTAAAACTCGGGGAGAAGCAATACTCCCAATAATAATGGCGTCTCCTCTATCCTGGGGAAAGACTAAATAAGGAAGAAAAGAAAAAATGAAGAAAAAAAAATTCTTCACTGATTTTTATTCTTCAGAGGATTGAGAACTTTTTTCTTCTGTTTTCTCTTTAACCTGGGAAGATTCTTTCTTTTTCTCAGGGGAAACCGGCTTCTCTTTGGATTCTGTTACCTTTTCTTCAAACTTCTTTTTTTGAAGTAAGGATTTGTCTCTCTCTTTAGAGAGGAAGGCTAAACTGGTAGAAGTTATAAAAAAAAGAACAGCTAAAGTAGTTGTAGTTTTTACTAAAAAAGAAGAAGTCTTCGTGCCAAATAAGGACTCAGCCCCGGCTAAAGCTTCCACTAAACCTCCGCCTCTTCCTCTCTGAACAAGGATTGTTATTACCAGGAGAAGGCTCACTATTATATGTAAGGCTAAGACTAAATTATACATTTTAGGCGTTTATAGACTTTTCTACAATCAGAGAAAATGCCTCTAATTTAAGAGAGGCTCCACCTACTAAAGCTCCGTCGATATCTTTTTGAGAAATTAAGCCTTCTATATTCTCAGGGTTTACGCTACCTCCATAAAGAATTAATATATTCTGAGCCAATTCTTTTGAATAAAGTTTTTCTAAAAGTTCTCTTATAAACTGGTGAACTTCCTGAGCTTGAGAAGGAGAAGCAACCTTTCCGGTGCCAATTGCCCAGACTGGTTCGTAGGCTATGATTACTCTTAAAGCTAAATCTTCAGATATATCTTTAAAAGCGCCTTTTATCTGGCCTTCTACAATCTTGAAAGTGCAGCCTTTCTCTCTTTCTTCTAAAGTCTCTCCTACACAAACAATAGGAGTTAAGTCAAAAGACAAGGCGGATTTTAATTTTTTATTTACAATCTCGTTAGTCTCAGAAAAATACTTCCTTCTTTCTGAATGTCCAATTATCACAAAACTACAACCTACATCTTTAAGCATCTTCGCAGATATCTCTCCGGTAAAAGCACCTTCTTCCTCCCAGAACAAGTTTTGTGCCCCTAATTTTATAGAAGATTTCTCAATTATTCTCTTAACTTCACTTAAAGCAGTAAAAGGAGGAAAAATAGCCACACACCCTTCAGAAAAAGGTCTTCCTACCCTCTCTGCCAATCCCTGGGCTAAACTTTTAGCCTCCTCTATTGTCTTATGCATCTTCCAGTTCCCGGCAATTACCTTTATCCTCATCTCTCTAACTTTATTTTATTTTCAAAACATTTTGTCAAGTTACGGCTTTAACTTGACACTTTCTTTTGAAAAGGTTTTGTCAAGTTAGGGGGTTTTCTCAGGAATAGCTGAAATACCTGGCAATTCTTTACCCTCTAAAAACTCTAAAGATGCTCCTCCACCAGTAGAAACCCAAGAAAGTTTATCAGCCACTCCAAATTTTTTAGCTGCACTTGCTGAATCTCCTCCCCCTACTACTACTAAAGCTTCTCTTTGGGCTAAAAATTCGGCTATTTCCCGGGTGCCTTGAGAATATTCGGGGTTTTCAAAAATTCCTAAAGGACCGTTCCAGAGAACAGTCTTAGCCTGAGAGATTACCTGTTTATACTTCTCTATAGTTTTAGGGCCGATATCTACACCTTTAAACCCCTCAGGAATATCCACAGATTGGATAATCTTTTTGGTTTGAGGTTTTTCTATATCTTCCACACATAAGTGGTCAAGAGGAAGAAAAATCTCTGCTTGCTTCTCCTTTGCCTTATTAAGAATATCTTTAGCTAACTCCAATTTGTCTTCTTCAACCCGAGAAGCACCTACTTCTATACCCTGAGACTTCAAAAAAGTATAAGCCATTGCTCCGCCGATTAGAATCTTATCTACTTTCTCTAACAAATTCTCCACTACCCCTATTTTATCAGAAACCTTTGCTCCTCCCAAAATAGCTATAAAAGGTTTTTGAGGAGTTTGAGAAACCTTACTCAAATAATTCATCTCTTTCTCCATCAGAAAACCTATACAAGAAGGCAGAAACTTAGCAATAATTGCCGTAGAAGCATGAGCTCGGTGAGCTGTCCCAAAAGCATCATTTACATAGATATCAGCTAAACTGGCTAATTCTTGGGCAAAGCTCTCATCACCAGCTTCCTCCTGAGGATAAAACCTTAGATTCTCTAAAAGGATTACCCTTTTATCAGTATTTTCAATAGCTTCTTTTACCTTTTCTCCCCTACAATCACCTAATTTCTCAACCTCCTCACCTAAAAGTTCCGAAAGCCTCCCTGCCACCGGACCCATTCTTAACTCTTCAACAACCTTCCCCTTAGGTCTTCCTAAATGGCTCATTAAGATTAATTTCTTTACGCCTTTATCTAAAAGATATTTTATTGTCTCTAAAGCTGAAATTATTCGGGAATCATCTTCAACTTTGCCTTCTTTCAAAGGAACGTTAAAATCTACCCTCATTATAACTCTTTTATCTTTAAAATCAAAATCTCTGACTGTAAGCTTAGCCATCCCTTCCTCCCCTTTTAAGACCTATCAGCTATGAATTATGAATAATTTATAACCCTTTAGAAGCAATGTATTCAATCAACTCTACCACTCTTAAAGAGTAAGCCCACTCATTATCATACCAGCCTAAAACTTTTATTAAATTACCTTCTACTACTCGAGTCAATTCCGCATCAAATATACAGGAATAAGGATTACCCACAAAATCCTTAGATACTAAAGGCTGTTCATTGTAAAGAAGAATTCCTTTAAGATAAGTTTGAGAAGCCTGTTTAAACAAATTATTTACTTCCTCTACTGAAGCAGACTTTTCTACGTTTACAGTTAAATCAGTAATAGAAACTGTAGGGGTAGGCACCCTTATAGCTAAACCATCTAATCTTCCTTTAAGTTCGGGAATAACCAAACCAATAGCCTTGGCAGCTCCAGTAGTTGTAGGTATCATTGATAAAGCAGCGGACCTAGCCCTTCTCAAGTCCTTATGAGGCAAGTCTAAAATCCTTTGGTCATTAGTGTAAGAGTGGACAGTAGTCATTAAACCCTTAGTTATTTTTAGATTGTCATTTAAAACTTTAACCATAGGAGCTAAACAATTAGTAGTACAAGAAGCATTAGAGATAATGTGATGGTTTTTAGGGTCATACTTATCCTGATTTACCCCTAAAACAATAGTAATATCGTCTCCTTTGGCCGGAGCTGAGATTATAACTTTTTTAGCTCCTCCTTTTTCTAAATGGGCAATAGCTTTTTCTCTTTCTCTAAAGACTCCTGTAGACTCTACCACTACCTCTACACCTAAATTTTTCCAGGGAATATCTCCGGGAGATTTACAACTTAAAACCTTTATTTCTTTCTCTCCTACAGAGATAGCTCCTTCTTTAGCCTGCACTTCTTCAGATAAAATTCCGAAATTTGAGTCGTACTTTAAAAGATGGGCTAATACCTTCGTAGGAACCGGCAAATCATTTACTGCAATAAACTCAATATTAGGATTATTTAACCCTGCCCTAAAAACTAACCTTCCGATTCTGCCAAAACCATTAATACCTACTTTTACTGCCATCTTTCACCTCCTATTTTAACTACATTTCTCCTTTCAAAAATTTAGCTGCTACTTCCGGAGGAGTCCCTACTACATAAAAACCTGAGCCCCATTCAAAACCGGCGGTTCTACTCAACTTAGGCATAATCTCGATATGCCAGTGATAACCTAAAGGTTCTTCACTGTTTACTGGAGAAGTATGAATAATATAATTGTAAGGGGGGCTAAACAAGACTCTTCTTATTTTGAAGATTACCTCCTTTAAAATCTTAGCCAAGTAAGGGATTTCCTCATCTTTTATATCCATAAACTGGGTTCTATGTTCTTTAGGAAGAATCCAGGTCTCAAAAGAAAACCTGGCAGATAAAGGAGAAAGAGCAATAAACTTCTCATTTTCAGTTATAATTCTTTCTCTATCGTTGGTTAATTCCTGAGATATTATATCACAAAATATACACCTCTCATGATAACTTATATAGCGGGTAGAACCCCTTATTTCTTCAGAAACATTTTTAGGTACCATCGGTAAAGCTATAAGTTGAGAATGCCCGTGTTCTAAAGAAGCTCCTGCGGATAATCCCACATTTTTAAAGATTAAAATATATTTAAACCTTCTGTCTTTGACTAAATCCTGGCTCCGGGAACGATAAGCCTTTATCAGAAATTGCACTTCTTCATCTTCTAATTCGTCTAAGCCTTTATAATGGTAAGGGCTATCAATAATAACCTCGTGAGCCCCAATCCCGTTGGACATATCATATAACCTGAGGCCTCTCTTATTTAAATCTCCTTCAATCCTTAAGGCCGGGTATTTATTAGGCACAACCCTTACTTTCCAACCCGGGGTATTGGGTTTACCCCCATCTAACCTTATTGCCTCTATCTCCGGAGGAGTTAAATTTTCATTGCCATAGCAGAAAGGGCACCCCTCTTCACCCTTCCATTTATGAGGCTCAATATGAAAATCAGAAGGA
The DNA here is from genome assembly GCA_003644445.1 of Candidatus Duberdicusella sinuisediminis. GTDB lineage: Bacteria > Omnitrophota > Gorgyraeia > Duberdicusellales > Duberdicusellaceae > Duberdicusella > Duberdicusella sinuisediminis. The sequence goes on from QNCG01000009.1 coordinate 20,386, forward strand.
TAAAGGGGAGATTCTATATTTACTATCACCCACCTTCCAGTAATGGGGTCTCTTCTTAATTCCGGCATTATTTATCACCTCTAAGATACTTTGCTGCTTCTTCCGGAGGAGTAGGGCAGATGTAAAATCCTGTGCCCCACTCAAAACCAGCCACCCGGGTAAGCCGGGGAATAATCTCAATATGCCAGTGATAATCTTCCTCAATAGTAGTCCAGTAGCCCCGGTGCTCCCTTCTAAAAGGAGCGGTGTGGATAACATAATTATAAGGGGGATCGTTAAGTAAATTCTTAATTCTTAAAAGAATCTCTTTTAAAACTGAGGCTAAATTTTTCTTTTCCTCGGGAGTCAGCTTATAAAAATCCGGAGAATGTTTTTTAGGAAAAATCCAGACTTCAAAAGGAAAACGGGGAGCAAAAGGCGCAATTGCCAATATCCCATCTTTATCTAAAATAACCCTCTCTCCTAAATCCAGTTCTTCCCTAATAATATCGCAGAAGATACAGCGTTCGTGATAATCGTAATACCTTTTTGAACCTTCCAGCTCCTCTTTTACTCTCTTTAGATTCACCGGAGTAGCAATTATCTGAGACCGAGCATGTTTTACTCTGCCTCCTCCGGCCTCCCAACCATAATTCTTAAATATTAAAACGTACTTTATCTTATCATCTCTACTCAAAAAATTTATTCTCTCTACATAAGCAGTAAGAATATCTTCAATTTGAGAAACTTCTAAATCGCACATATTAGCTATGTGCTGGGGAGTTTCTACCACTACTTCGTGAGAACCTCGGGCCCCAATAAGGTCATAAAGGCCTATCCCCTTCCTCCATAATTCGGCATCTAACCTTAAAAAAGGAGCAATACTGGGGACAACCCTTACTTTCCAACCCGGCTTATTAGGAGAACTTCCTTCTTTTCTTATAGCGAAAATCTCTTCGGGAGTATGGTCTTCTCTGCCTTCACAAAAAGGACATTCTCCTTCTACTGGCCCGCTCTGGACAGTCTTAAAATCATGAGGCCGTTTAGCTCTCTCCGTAGAGATTATTACCCATCTCCCAATAATTGGGTCTTTTCTTAACTCCGGCATATCTTAAAAATTAGGCTAATTTTCTAAATAAGTTGAAAAGATATTATAACAACAATTATTTCTCTTGCAAGAGTTTTATTACCTTAACCGGGCACTTCTCTGCAACCTTAACAACTTCTTCGGGAGGTGTGGTTTTTAATCTTGAATAATCTATCTTAGCTAACCCTTCTTCCAGATAAAAAGGACTGTTCTTTATAAGCTTAGCACAAAGCCCACAACCAATACAGCCTTTAGAGCAAACCTTCTTAGTAGAGGCTGCCTTCTCCTGATTACTGCAACCCACATAAACTTTATCTTCTTTATCTATTAGCTTAAGTATACCCCGGGGGCAAGCTTCTACACACTTCCCGCAACCAATACATTTCTTATAATCTACTATAACCTTGCCTTTCTCTACTTTCAAAGCCTGAGTAGGGCAAACCTCTACACAATCGCCAAAACCTAAACATCCGTATCTACAATCAATATTAGCTAAACTTATGTTAGCCAAAAAACAAGTTTCCGGGCCTCTGTATTCAAAAGAAGAATATTTTTCACCTTTCTCAGCTAAACATAAAACTACGACTTTTTTAGAAGAAAAACTTTTCCCCTCTATACCTAAAACTTTAGCTAACCTTTTATTTACTTCTTCTCCTCCCGGAAGACACCCTCCAAAAATATTATTTTCCTTAACCACAGCCTGGGCAAAATCTCTACAGCCTTTAAACCCACAAGCTCCACAATTTATCCCGGGAAGAAGAGCCAAAACCTCTTCTATTTTAGAGTCTTCTTCTACTCTTAATCTCTTGTCTAAAATAGAAAGAATCAACCCAAAAGCAAAAGCTATACCTCCTAAACTAAATAGAGAAATTAGGAGCTTGTCCATATCTTAAGAACTGATTAAGCCTGAAAACCCCATAAAAGCTAAAGCTAATATCCCTGCGGTTATCAGAGTAATGCCTGCTCCTTTAAGAGCTTGGGGGATATCCGAAAATTTAAGCTCTTCTCTAATGCCAGCCATCATTACTAAAACTAAACTAAATCCTAAACCAGAAGAAAAACCAAAAACCACACTTTGAATAAAATTATAATCTCTTATTACCATAAACAAGACTAAACCTAAGATAGCGCAGTTAGTAGTAATCAAAGGAAGATATATTCCTAAGGACTGATACAAAGAAGGTGAATACTTTCTTATAAACATCTCCACCATCTGGACTAACGAAGCTATAACTAAAATAAAAACTACATATTCTAAAATAAGGAGTCCAAATTTAACTAAGATAAGATGGTAGAATATCCAGCAGATAGAAGAAGCCAAACTCATCACAAAGGTAACAGCTAAGCCCATACCTACTGCCTGTTCATAAGAAGAAGACACCCCCAAGAAAGGACAGATTCCCAAAAAGTAAGTAAGAACAAAATTATTAACTAATACCGCGCTCAAAAAAATTAAAAATAAATCTCTCATCTTCTTTTTCTCTCTATATAATTCATAATCCCTACTAAAAAGCCTAAAACTAAAAATGCTCCTGCCGGCAACACCATAACTACCCACTTTTCAAAAAAATCTCCCAATACCTTAACCCCAAAAATAGTCCCTGCTCCTAAGAGTTCCCTAAGAGAACCTAACAATACTAAACCCCACAAGAACCCTAAACTCATACCGAGGGAATCTAGCAAAGCTAATTTGGGGGGATTCTTAGAAGCAAAAGCTTCGGCTCTTCCTAAAATTATACAGTTAACTACAATTAAAGGGACATAAGGACCTAAGGCTTTACTTATTGAAGGAAAAAATGCTTTTAAGAATAAGTCAGCTAAAGTAACAAAAGTAGCAATAATAATTGTATACACTGCTATCCTTACCTGAGGAGGGATAAATTTCCTGATTAAAGATACTACCCCTGAAGAAAAATTTAAAACAAAGATTACCGCTAAACCCATAGACAAACCATTTATTGCTGAAGTAGTAACCGCTAAAGTAGGACACATTCCCAACAATTGCTTAAATATTGGGTGGTTTTCCCACAAGCCTTTTTTAAATAACTTCTTCATCTCTTCTTAAGTTCTCTTCTTATTTGCTCTATCTTCTTATTTAAAATATTCACTACTGACCGCGAAGACACCGTTGCTCCAGTAATAGCTTGAATCTGATTGGGAAGAGAGGGCTTTTTCTTTAAGTATTCTATTTTGGGTAAAACTTTAAGCCTTCTAAATTGTTGTTTAAACTCCTCACTATCAATCTTAGCTCCTAAGCCCGGGGTTTCCTGATGAGAGATTATTTCTATACCTAAGAGTTCTTCTAAATTAGGCTTAAGTGCAAAGAGAATTTTTACTGGACCCTGATAACCCTGACCCTCAGCCAAAAAGACATAGCCTAATAAATTACCTTCTCTATCAAATAGTTTATAATAATCCTTTACCTCTTCTATCTTCTCAGTTTGAGGAGCTATAGTGAATATAGATTCTTCAATTTCTCTTTTCTCATTTTCGGCTATTCTCTTCTCAGCTAAAAGTTCAAAGAAAGACAAAGTTCCTGCTGAAAATACTGAGACTAAAGCTAATACTAAAACAATCCTTAAAGTCTTCATCTTCCCAAAGGTTTGGGTTTAGTAAGTCTGTTTATTAAGGGAGTAAAACCGTTCATAATGAGAATTGAATACATAACCCCCTCAGGCAACCCCGAAAACTTCCTTAAAATTATTACCAAAAACCCGCAAAACAATCCAAATAAAAACCTTCCTAATTTAGAACTGGGAGTAGTTACTGGGTCAGTAACCATAAAAAACATACCTAAAAGAGCGCCTCCAGAAAAGAGGTGGAAAAGAATACTTCCTTGAAGGGGATTGACCAAATAAAATATCCCTGAAAGAATACTCATACCTAAAAACATCCCTAAGGGAGCCCGCCAATCAGCAATCTTTCTTATAATCAAGTATCCTCCTCCTAAAATTATAGCTAAGGAAGAAGTCTCACCCAAACTTCCGGCTACATTTCCTAAAAATAAATCTTTAAGAGGAGTAAATTCTTTAGAAAACTTCCACAAAGCTAAAGGGGTGGCTTTAGTTACTGCATCTAAACTGAAAGGCTCAACCCAACTTGTAAGCATCACCGGAAAAGCAGCCATTAAAAAAGCTCTTCCTACTAAAGCCGGATTAAAAATATTCTGGCCTAACCCTCCAAAAACCTGCTTACCTAAAATTATAGAGACTACCCCGCCTAAGAAACCTACCCAGAGAGGAAGTTTGGGGGGTAAAACTAAAGCTAAGAGAATTCCCGTAATTACAGCCGAATAATCTCTAAGAGAAGAAGGTTTTTTCCTCAACCGCATCCAGACTTCTTCAGATATAACTGCTCCCAATAGGCAGCTGATAATCAAAAGAACTGCTCTCATTCTAAAAAATATAATTGAAGCTAAGACAACCGGGGTTAACCCAATTAAAACCTGTTTCATTAACCAGCAAATATCATAGTCAGCCTTCTTGTGAGGACTTACTTCTACTATTAACTTCATCTTAAGTCTTATTAAGACTCTTAAGCTTTTCTTTACCAGCCTTAATATAATTTACCAGAGGTATTTTAGCCGGGCAAGAAAATCCACAACTTCCACACTCAATACAATCAGAAATATAGAATTCTTTTAATTCTGACCAGAATCCTTTTTTAACCAGACGAACGAACTCTAAAGGAAGTAAATTCATAGGGCAAACATCTACACAGCGACCACATTTGATACAGTTAGATTCTTCTCTTAAATCTAAGTCCTCCTCAGTTAAAAATAAAACTCCACAGGTAGTCTTAATAATAGGGTAATCTAAAGAATCTAAAGCTACCCCCATCATTGGCCCGCCAAAAATAACTTTCTTAGGCTCCTTCTTGAATTTGAGAATTTCCCTTTCCAATAATTCTTCCAACACTGTACCAATTCTTATTAAGAGATTTTTAGGTTCTTCTAAAGCTGAGCCGGCAAAAGTAACCACTCTTTCTATCAGGGGCTTATTAAAATAGACAGCTTCATAAACAGAAAAACAAGTAGCTACATTCTGAACTACACATCCTACATCAAAAGGTAAACCTCCTGCAGGAACTTTTCTCTGGGTAAGTCTATAAATTAACTGCTTTTCAGCACCTTGAGGATAAAAGCTTTTTAAAACTACAACTTCTGCAGAAGGAAGGGCATATTTTTTAGTGTGGAGTTTAGAATTAAATCTTTTTACCGCCTCAAGTTTATTATCCTCAATAGCTATATAAACCTTATTTACTTCTAAAATTTTAGCTATTATCTCTATACCTTTCAAGATGCTTTCAGTGTGCTCAATCATTAACCGGTAATCACAGGTTAAATAAGGTTCACACTCACAACCATTAACTATCAAAGTATCTACCTTCTTAGGAGGAGAAAGTTTCACCTGAGTAGGGAATCCTGCCCCCCCTAAACCTACCACTCCTGAAGCTTTTATCAGAGAAATAAGCTCAAAACTCTCCATATTTTTCACCTGGCTCTCTTCTCTAATATAAGGGGGTTCGAATTTTTCCGAAGAATTTTTTTCCGCTGAAATTACCAGGGCCTTAGCCTTTTTTAAAGTAGGATGATTGTATATTCTGATATCTTTAACTTCTCCAGAAGCAGAAGCGTGAATAGCTGAACTTATAAGAGAAGAAGGCTCTGCTAAAATTTCGCCCAGTTTAACTTTATCTTTAACTTTCACCAAAAGGTTAGGTAAACTCCCAGTATGCTGAGATAAAGGGATAACTACTTTTTGAGGCAAAACCTTTTGGGTATAAAAATTTTTTTGAGGGCCTTTTTCTTCTTCTATCCTAAGCATTCTTTACTCCTTTTATCAGGGTTAACCCCGAAATAAAAGTTCCTATTATACCAACTAAAATAATAATTGAAAAGGCTGAATATATCTCCGCTAATAAGGAAGTAATAAACATAAAAATAAGGAAAGAAAAATGCATAACTATTTCTAAACTACTAAAAATTCTTCCCCAGAAATTATCTTCGCTCTTTTTGTGGATTAGGGAATTTACCCCAATAACTATAGGTGAAATTAATCCTCCTAAAATAAAAGAAAACAGACAAACTAAAATTCGGAAAGGGGAAAATCTTAAACTTATCACAAAACTCAAAAGAAAGAGATTGCTTAAAAAAAACATAAAACTGATAGTGTGATTAAGAGAAAATTTAGGAGCTATCCTTCCGTAGATTAAAGAGCCTAAAAAAAGACCTCCTCCCAAGAAAACTGCTAAAAATCCCAAATCTTTAGTAGCGGTATTGAGGGTTTCCTGGATAAAGACTATAAACACTACATATAAAGCTCCTAAAGAAGAAAATAAAAGGCTAAAGGCTTTGATACTAAAAATAGTACTCTCCTTAGAGAGTAAGTATTTTATCCCTTCTTTAAATTCTCTGAATAAAGACTTTTCTACTCTTATTAAATCCCTTCCCATCTCTAAAATATCTTCTTTTTTAAATACCCCCTTAGGTTTGGTAACTATAAAAATTATAAACAGAGAGGAGAGGAAAAAGGTTATACTATCTATAATAAAACCTCCCTGGGCACCCCACCTCTCCACAATTAACCCTCCTGCTCCAAATCCTAAGACAGCAGCTACATTGGCAGTAATAGAAACCAAAGAATTAGCCATAAAAATATCTTCTTCTCTTACCAAAGAAGGTATTATAGACATTTTTGCCGGAATAAAAAACCTTCCCACACAAAAAGTTAAAAATATAAGAAGGTATAAAGGAATAAAATTTTTAAGAAAAGGCACAAATAAAGCTAAGCTCAGGACGATTAAACCCCTTAATAAGTCGGAAATATACATACACTTACGCTTATCCCACCTATCTACATAGACTCCGGCTAAAGGATTTATTAAAAATACAGGTAATATAGTAAAGAACATAACCTTAGCCAATCCTAAAGGACTTACTCCTATCTTAGAATAGACTAATCCTACTAAGGCAATCTGGGTTAGCCTATCCCCAAATTGAGAGATAAGCTGAGCTAACCATAAAAAAAAGAAATTCCTGTTTTTTAAGACCTTAAAATATGCCTTTATCATTGTGAAGAAATTAGCCGGGAGAGGGATTTGAACCCTCAACCTGAGCATTACGAATGCCCTGCTCTACCCCTGAGCTATCCCGGCAATTAAAAATTTTAACAGATTTAAACTCCTTCCTCAATAAATATTTTGGTTTATAAATCAAATAGGCAGAAAAATGATTTTAAATAATGCCATAAGGTATTTTAAGTTAAGTAGAGAAATTACCAGGAAGGAGTAAAGATTATTAACTTTGTTTGACAAAGGAAGGCAAAATATAAGTTAACCCCAAACAATTTTTTATCCTTCCTCCTATTTTACAGGATAAATAATAAACAACTAATTATTATACAATAGTAACCAAAAAAGTTTAAACCCCTCTTCTTAATTAAAGAAGATAAGACCATTAAAGACAGATACCCACTTACCCCGGCTGCAATAAAACCTATTGTATATTCTAAAACCTCTATATTGCCTAAGCCAAAGGAAACATCCTTAAGCTTAAAGAAAAAAGACCCTAATATTAAGGGAATGCTGGCTAAAAAGGAAAATTTAAAAGCTGATTCCTTCTCTAATCTCCTAAATAAAAGAGTAGAAATAGTAATACCTGAACGGGAGATTCCCGGCATTATAGCTAAACTCTGAGTAAAGCCTAAAATTGAAGAATCTAAATAAGTAGGTCTGTATTTTTTAGCTGTATCTATCTTTTTACTGGCAAAAATTAAGATTAAGCCGTTAATAAATAAGGTAAGGCTAACTAATCTATAATTGGAAAAAAGTCTCTCAAAAAAGTCTTTTCCCAAAATCCCTATTATTCCGGTAATTAAAGTTACTATGAAAATTTTTTTCAGTAAATTAAAATC
>QNCG01000010.1 GCA_003644445.1 Candidatus Duberdicusella sinuisediminis
GGAAAACTAGCAAATACCACTAAACCATCAAGGTAACTGGCATGATTAGGACAAATAAGGAAAGGGCCTTGTTTAGGAAGATTATTTACCCCTTTTACTTTTAACCTATAAACTCCTTTAAATACAAAGAAGAATATCCCTTTAACTAAAAGAGTAAGGAAAATATCTAAAAGAAAAGGGGTTAACCTTATCCTTTCAAAAAATTTAGAGGCTGGGGCTTCTTTCAAAATCTCCGACCACTGAGTAAACTCAACTTCCTGTTCAGAGAAAGATAGCTCTTTTCTTCTTAAATACTCTATTAATTCTCCTACCTTAGTTATCGGAGCTAAATCTTGTTCGGGTATATTTATCTTAAAATTTTTCTCTAAAAAAGTAGCTAATTGTATCTTCAACAAAGAATCCACCCCTAAAAAAGATAAATCATCTTCTAATCTCACTTCTCTCTGTAAAAAGTTCTTTAACAATCTTATTACTCTCTGGGAAAACTCATCTTCAACCAGAGGCTTTTTTAAATCTTCTTCCTGAAAAATCTTAGGCAATAGAAACCTCCTAAGTTTCCCTAAGCGAGTCCGAGGTAAATTCTTAAAACTTATTCTAAAATCAGAAATCTTCTTATAAGGAGCTAATTTTTGAGAGGCTTTTTGTAAATCTAAAGATATCTGTTTATAGATTTCTTCTTTGCTTTTTCTGCTGAAAATACTCTTGTTGGGAACAACTACACTATATAAAGAATCTCCCTGGTTAAATATACCTATTTCTTCAATGGAAGAAAGTTCTTGGTAAAAATCTTCTAATTCCTCCGGCCAAATATTTTTCCCTGAAGAAAGAACCAGACACTCGTCCTTACGCCCCCTAATATAAATATAACCATCTCTGTCAATAAAGCCTATATCTTTAGTGTGGAGCCAACCATCTTTAAATACTTTCTGGGTAAGATTAGGTTTACGAAAATAGCCTCTACTTACATTCTTTCCTTTAACCAAGATTTCCCCTTGGCTGTAGCCATCAGGAGCATCAGTTTTAACTTCTACCCCTGATAAAGGTTTACCTACTGAACCTATCTTTATCTTATAAGGAGGGTTAAAACTTACTACTGGTGAACTTTCAGTTAACCCATAACCTTCTAAAATATTAAATCCTAAACTATACAGCCCTTTAGCAACCTCTCTATCTAATTTTGCTCCCCCACAAACCATATATTTTAAATTGGGAGCTAAACTTTTATGGAGGAAAAATAATAAGGGTTTAGCTAAATTTAGCTTAAACCTCTCCCTAAGAAATCCTAAAAGGAAAATAAAAGACTTAATCAAACTTAGCTTTTGATAAATACTTCCTGAAAGAAGAGAAAAAAACTGAGGAACCCCTACCAAAATAGTGACTTTTCTCTTTTTTAGGGAGAATAAAATATCCTCCTTTTTAAGGCTCTGAGGAAAGACTACAGAAGCCCCGGCTAATAAAGGAGCCAAGAGATTTACTGTAAAAGGATAAGTATGGTGAAGAGGCAAAATACAAAGAAAGCAATCAGAGTGAGTATAGGTTCTTAGCTTCCCAATGCTATGAAAATTAGCCATAAAATTTCTATGAGAAAGCATTACCGCCTTAGGGTTATCAGTGGTACCGGAAGTATAAACTAAAGAAGCTAAAGAATCTTCGGCAAAATCTAAGAAAGAAGCCTTATCTAATTCTATTTTCTGAAAAAACTCTTTATTTAAAACTGCTATTGGAAAATTTTCTTTTAAATCCTTAATTTTCTCATAAGTGTAAGGAGAAGAGAAAATTATTTTAGCCTCACAATCTATCAAAATATTATTGAGTTCTTGAAAAGTAGACTGAAAATCCACTGGCACACATACCCCTCCCCCAGAGACTATACCTAAATAAGCAGGAAACCAGAAGGGGTTATTCTCCATATATAAGATAGCCTTATCCTGAAATTTAAAACCTCTGGTTCTAAGGAAAGAATTAATCTTTAAAGCTAAAGAATAGACCTCTTGAAAAGTTAAAGAAGAAAATCTATCCCCTTTTTGAAAGATTAAAGCTTCTTTCTGAGGAAATAAGGAGGCAATTTTTTGAAATCTTTTGTGGATAAGAAATGCGCCCATCGGCTTTATTTAGCCTTTAGTGTTTAATCTTTAGCTGTTTTTATTTTCAAAGAGAAGCTCCTGGGGAAAAATATTATCTAAGCCTAAGATACAGGAAGGGTCAAAAACTTTTTTAAGAAGGGCCATCTCTTTTAAGTAACTCTTGCCGTACATTATCTCCAGATAAGGTTTTTTGATTTTGCCAATGCCGTGCTCAGCCGAAACTGTGCCTCCCAAAGATATAGCTTTCCGAATAAATTCCCAAATATAGCCTTTGGCTTTAAAAGACTCTTCAGAATTTTTAGGAAGAAAATTAAAGTGAAGGTGATTTTCTCCAATGTGGCCAAAATTCACGTAATTTATCTGGGAAACTTTTGCCTTTTCTTCATAGAAGTTATACATTTCTCTAAAATGTTGGGGGGGCACAGCAATATCAGTAGCACACTTTTCTTGATGGTGTCTTCTCAAAAACTCATTAATCTTTTGGGGAAGTTTATGGCGAAAGTCCGAGAGCTTCTCTTTACTTTTTTTATCCTCAGCAAACCAACACTTATCTAAAGAAGAGTGTTTTTCTATCAGAGAACACCAATAGTCTAAAACTTTAGACTTCTCTTGTGAAGAATTTATCTCCTGTTCTAAATACACCCCGCAATTTCCTGAAGGAATAGAAGGGTAATCTTCGCTAAGGAAATCTAAAGAGTTTCTATCAAAGTATTCTAAAGCACAGGGATAAAAAGAACCTCTCTCTTTAAGGACTTTTACTTCCTCTACAAAGTTTAAGGCAGATTCTTCTCTGTCAAAAAAGACCAAACAATCAAAATAATCAGGTACTGCTTTCTGCAAAGAAAGTTCTGCCTCTAATATACAGCCTAAAGTTCCTTCCTGGCCAATAAATAAGTCTATTAAATCCACATTATCTCTTACATAATAGCCTGCTGAGGACTTTATTTGAGGAGAAGCATAGGTAGGCAGATTAAATTTAAACTTTAGTCTCCCCAGAGTAAAATCAAATTTTCTCTTGTTAGCAAAAAATTTACCCCGGGGGATTTCCACTATTTCTCCATTGCTGAAAGCTACCTTTATTTTTTGCACATACTTTCTTACTGAAGAATATTTAAACCCTCTCACTCCCGAAGCAGAAGTAGAAATAACCCCTCCTAAAAAAGCTAAAGGTTCTGTAGGTAAAGCCCTAAAGGAAAGGGCATATTTATTTACCTCTTTCTCTAAAGATTCTAGAGTTACGCCTGCTTCAGCTTTAACTATTTTCTTTTTGGGGTCAATATCTATAATCTTATTTAACCTTTCTAAAGAAAGTATTGCTCCTTCTAAAGGAACTCTTCCGCCGGTAGTGCCTGTACCTGCTCCTGAAAAAGTAACAGGCAGTCTCTGCTGAGAAGCCTGTAAAAGTATAAAGGAGACTTCCTTTTCCTCTTCGGGGATAAACAAAACTTTAGCTTTTCCCTTCAGATTAGAAGTATCTTCCAGATAACTTAAGAAATCTTGCTTTTTTTCTTTTACTATCATCAAAAAGCATAGGTTAATCTTACTGAACCTGCCTTCTCATCCAGAAACCTTGCCTCTATATTCAACCAACAGCGTTGGCTAAAATAAAAATCAAAACCTCCTACTACTCCCAACATTTGACTATCTTCGGACTTCATCCTATTTCTTTTATCATTATGCCATTCAATAACATCACCCCGAGAAACTTTAACTCCCAAATAAGGAGTGAACTTATCCAGCCTATTGTAAGAAACAATAAAAGATAATTGCCAATCGTCAAAAATTACCCTTCTCTTTATATCACTTATTATCTTATGGTGAGGATGCACACTTATATGCTGAAACCCAAACACAGTTTTAAAATCATCAAAAGGGCTATTGTACATTTTTATCCTGAACCCATAAGCTCCAGCAAAACTTTCTTTATAATCAATCTCTTCAAAATCTAAAGGGTGGTATTTCACAAAACCATATCCCAATTTTCCATCAAAACAAAGCCAATCTAATATTCCAAAACTACCAGTTAAAAAAGCCTGAGAGCTCCTAAATTTTCCTGCTCTTCCTTCTAAATTCCTCTTAATTATACTGTTTACTTCTAACCCCCAAAACCACTCTCCTTTCTTAGGCATCTTAGTTCCATAACAAGGTGCTGAAAAAGCAAAAGAAGATAAGCAGGTAAAGAAGATAAAACTTATTAATATTTTTCTTAGCACTTCTCCTCCTTTGTTTAAGATAAGTTTATTTTCCTTCTGGGAGTTCTGATTCAAAATAAGGAGAAAAAGAGATTGTGAGAATACCTCCTCCTCCTTTCCACTCAAATCTTATGGTGCAAATTTCATCTTTCTTTTTAAAATTCATAAGGCTTTGTTTTCCTTCAATTATATTTAACAGTCTCCAGCCATAATTAGACATATTAGTCTTATAAAAATTAGTAATTTCTAAAGGTAAGGCTTTACCTTTAAAAACAAGAGTGCCTGCTCTCATTTTACCTGTCTCAGTAACAATAGAATCTTTTATAAGGAATTTAAATCCCTTAGGTAGGGGGATATCCTCGTATTTAAACTTCTGAAATTCTAACTCTCTTAACTGAAGTTGACTGGAATTTAAACTTAGACATCCTCCTAAAAATAATAAAGATAGGACAACAAAGAAAATTCTCATAAATACACCTTATCAACTAAATTTTTACTTGTCAAGTTTTCTCAAGGTAATTAAGAATTCAGGAAACGATTTATCAATACAGGCTATATCGTCAATAACTGCTTCTCTACCTAAAGAAAGTCTTCCTATAATTAAACTCATCGCAGTGCGATGGTCAGAGAAACTCTTAATAGAGGCATCTTTAAATTTTGCAGGACCCTCTATTTCTACCTTCCAATCTTTTTCTTTCTGAGGATTAAGATATTCTTTAACTGAGAATTTTGCCCCCATCTTCTTTAAATTATATTCCATAGATTTAATTCGGTCGGTTTCTTTTACTTTCAACTCTTTTAAACCTAAAATTTGAGTTTTACCTTTAGCCAGACAAGCTAAGACGAACAAAAGAGGAAGTTCATCTATCATCAAAGGAATCTCTCCTTCTTTAATCTTAGTTCCTCTAAGCTGGCAATGCTCTACTAAAATATCGGCATAAGGCTCAAAATAATTCTTGTTTATATTTATAAATCTAAACTTTGCCCCCATTCTTCTTAATACTCTTAAAAAACCTAAACGGGTAGGATTTATAGATACCTTCTTAAGTAAAAGCCTTGCTCCTTTAGTAAGAGTAGCTAAAGCAATAAAAAAAGAAGCTGAAGAAAAATCTGAAGGAATAAATATTTCTGAAGGCCCTTGAAGTTGAGAATCTTCTATAGAAATTAACCTTCTATTGACCCTTATTTTAGCTCCAAAAATTTTAAGCATTCTTTCAGTATGGTCGCGAGATTGGTAAGGTTCAATAATAGAAGTCTTTCCCTGGGCAAATAAACCAGCTAAAAGCAGACAAGATTTTACCTGAGCACTAGGCACAGCTAATCTGTACTCTATTCCTTTAAGAAAATCTACAGGCTTTATCTTTAAAGGAGGGTATTCTTCGACTCCTTTTTTTCTTCCTTTTATATCTGCTCCCATCTGACGTAAAGGCTGAGTAATTCTCAGCATAGGTCTTCTCTTTAAAGAAGAGTAAGTCTGCAAAGTAGAAGAGAACTTTTGAGCTGAAAGCACTCCTGAAATAAGCCTTATAGTTGTACCAGAATTTTTCATTTGTAAGGTTATATTTTTTGAATTTAAATATTTACCCTTACCTTCTACAGAAACTTTTTTCTGAAAGTCATTGTATTTAATATTTACACCTAAATTCTGGAAAGCCTGGAGAGTAGCGAGAGTATCCTCGGAATGAAGAAAATTATTTATCTCAGTTTTTCCCTGAGAAATTGAGGATAAGATTATGGCCCGGTGAGAAATGGATTTGTCTCCTCCAATTTCCAAGGAAGTTCTTATCTTCTTTAAAGGTCTTATTTTAAACATTTCAAAATAATTATACAGCGAAAAAATTATTATTCAAGATACAAAGAAACCAGAGCTAAAGGTGCTTTCATAATCATTGCCTAAATAAATGCCTAATATTTCCTGTGATATCAAGTTGCCGTAGGGAGTTTGGGGCCTTAAATTAATTAATCTCTAAATCAACTCTTTTTTTAAACCAACAATATCGGCGAGGCAAATAGTTATTGTTTTTTTCTTACCAGTAATTAAAGACCTGCCTGAGATTCTGAACCCTTCCCTTAATTTACTCTTTAACTTCTTTTGCAGTGTTCCTAAAGACAACTCTCCTACAACCAGCTTGTGTTTATCGGCAAAATAGTTGGCTAACAATCTTTGAGTAATCGTCGGCGTTCTCCCCTTTCTTTCTTCATACTTTTCATACCTACTGCCTACTCATCTATTAAGAAATTAAAATTTCCCCGCAAGCTCTGTGCTTAACCCTAAAAACTATCCTTTTTCTAAATACTCTTTAAATTCTAAAGGGAGGGGCAGAGTAAATTCTTTAAATTCTTTATTTTGAGGATGATAAAACCCTAATCTGCAGGAATGAAGAAAAAGGAGGCCTTCTTTCCTTCCCCCATATTTTTCGTCTCCAATTATAGGATGCCCTAAAAAAGAAAGATGAACCCTCAACTGGTGCATTCGGCCGGTATGGGGCTTAAGAAGAAGCAAACTGAGATTTTTCTTTTCTTTTAAAACTTTATAAAAAGTTAAAGATTTTTTAGCTTCTATAAAACCTACCTTCATCCGGGGTTTGTATTTTGCCCTTTTTAAAGGAAGGTCTATTTTTCCTTCCTTCTCAGGAAAGACACCTTCTACCAAAGCAAAATACTCTTTAACTACCTTTCTCTCTTTAAACTGAGAGACTAAATCAAGATAAGACAGATTGTTTTTGGCTAAAACCATTAACCCCAAAGTAGCTTTGTCTAAACGATGGACTACCCCTGGCCGACGAGAAGAAATGTTAGCTAACTTAATCTGCCGAGAAAGTAAATCTCCTACTACTGAAGGCTGCCCTCTCTTTACTGGATGAACTATTACTCCTGGAGGTTTATTTATTACAATTACATCTTCATCTTGGTAGATTATGGGTATATCCAACCTTATTGAAGAAATATCTTTAAATTCCCTTTCTTCTAAAACTACTTCCACTAAATCCCTCTCTTTAAGAAGGTAAGAAGGCTTTTGAGGTAGATAGTTTACCCTTACTTTTCCTTCTCTTATTAAGTATTTAAAGTGGCTGCGGGAAAAATTTCTAAGTTTTTGAGAAAGATATTTATCTAAACGCAAACCAGAATTTTCCTCTTCTACTCTAAAACTTTTCTTTTGCATTTAGCCTGTTTAAAATAGCCAATTAAAAGAAATAAACAGCCTAAACTTATAAAAGTATCGGAAAGATTAAAAATTGGCCAAAATCTTAAATCTATATAGTCAACCACCGCTCCTAAAAATATTCGGTCATAGAGGTTAGACAAAGCTCCCCCTAAAATCATTCCCAAAAATCCCAACTCTTTCCAAGAAAACCTTGCTCGAGCTATCCAAACTAAAAAGAATATTAAAAAAATAATTCCTACAAAGATAAGAAAAAAAGTTTTACCCTGTAAAATCCCAAAAGCTGCTCCCCGATTGTAAACCAGCCTTAAAACCACTACATTTCCAATTAAAGAATAGGGTTTATTGGGGAGAAAATTGGCCAAAATATATTTTTTAAGAAAAAAATCTGCGGAAAAAAATAGTAAAGAAGAGAATAGGGTTAAGAAAAGATTAAGGACTCTGCTTCTCAAGATTTTTCTGGCATTTAGTACAGAATTTTACATAGGGAAGAACGTCCAATCTTCTCTTAGGGATAGGCTTACCACAGCCTTCACAAATCCCATAACTACCATCTTCTATTTTTCTTAAGGCTAAATCTATTTCTCTTAGAACCTGCGTCTCATTAGAAGCAAGCCCTAAGGAAAAATCTCTCTCAAAATTTCCCGAAGCTGCATCAGCTAAGTGAAAAGAATGTGAAGATATATCTCCTGAAGCTTCGGCCTGAGTCTTCATCAATACATCTTCAGAGAGACTCTTAATTTCTTCGGAGACCTCATCTCTTAATTTAAGAAGTTTCTCTTTATAAATTTTTAGTTCTTTTTTTAAGAGTTTTCTCATGCTTCCTCCCTAAAATTATTTTACCTTTGTGTTCTTAAAACAGATACACACCTTAAACAAACTTCCTCAAAGTCCTTATCTTTACCTACGTCTTCTCGCCAATTCCAACAGCGTAAACACTTTTTCCCTTTAGCTTTCTCTACCTTTAGAGAAAAAGATTCTCCCTTTTCTACTTCTACCTTAGAGACTATAAAAAATTCCCGCAAAAGGTCTTCTCTTTCCTTCAAAAAATTAAAATCCTCGGAAGTTGTAACTATCTTAACTTCTGCTTCCAAAGAACTGCCAATTAGGCCTTTACTTCTCTCTTCTTCTAAAGCCTTAAGAACATCGTCTCTTAATTTGAATATCTTCTTAAAATCTGATTCTAACTCCGGTCTCTTAAATTCCTGATAATTAGGCCAGTTAGAAAGAAAAACTGATTCTTTTTTATCTTGCTCCTGAAAATGAGTATAAGCTTCTTCAGAGGTAAAACTCAAAATAGGAGCTATCGCTTTAATCAAGAAATTAAAAATATAATAAAGACTAGTCTGCGCTGAACGTCTTTCTAAAGAAGCAGGCTGAAAAGTATATAGCCTATCTTTCAAAATGTCAAGATAAAAAGAGCTGAGGGTAATATTACAAAATTCATAAATCTTCTGATAGACCTTATAAAAAAGGAAATTATCATAAAAAGCTTCTACTTCAGAAAGTAAATTAGCGGTTAGAGAAAGAAAGAGCTTATCTACTTCTAAAAGTTTTGAGTAGGTGAGTAAATCTTCTCTAAAATTAAAATCATAGAGATTAGCCAATATAAACCTCAAAGTATTTCTAACCTTGCGATAAGCTTCTACTATTTGAGAGAGTATCTCCTCAGATAAGCTTACATCCCGGGTATAATCACTAAAAACCGCCCACATCCTTAATATTTCTGCTCCATACTTTTCTATAATTTGTTGAGGAGAAATAATATTCCCTAAAGACTTAGACATTTTCCTGGCTTCTAAATCCACCACAAACCCATGAGTAAGTACCCCTCTAAAAGGAGCCTTATCTTCTAAGGCTACCGAAGGAATTAAAGAAACCTGAAACCAGCCCCGATGCTGATCTGAACCTTCTAAGTAAAGATCCGAAGGAAAATTTAATAACTCCGATTCTTTTACTACTGCGTAAAAACTTGCTCCCGACTCAAACCAAACATCTAAGATATCTTTCTCCTTTTCAAAATCCCTTGAGCCACACTTGCAATTAAAACCGGGGTCGGTAATCTCTTCTACTTCTACCTCAAACCAAGCATCACTGCCTCTTTCCTCTACAATCTTAGAAAAGTTCCTAATTATTGCCTCCTCAAGAATCACTTCTCCACAGCCTTTACATCTTAAAGCAGGAATAGGCACCCCCCATAATCTCTGCCGAGAAAGGCACCAGTCAGGCCTCAAGGAAACCATCGAAGAAATCCTTTCTTTTCCTTGAGGAGGAAACCAGTTTACTTCTTCTATTGCCTTAAGCACTCTTTCTCTTAGATTTTTAGCCTCAAGACTTAAAAACCACTGTTCAGTTGCTCTAAAAATTAAAGGATTTTTACAACGCCAACAGTGAGGATAAGTATGGGTTATCTTTTCAGCTAAGAGAAGCGTGCCTAATTCTCTCATCTTTTCAATTAAAATAGGGTTAATTTCTGTAACCCTTAAACCAGAATAATCTCCGCAATTCTGAAAGTACCCTTTTTCATCTACAGGCATAATAACGGGAAGATTATAGAATTTTCCTACTTGAAAATCTTCTTCTCCGTGTCCGGGAGCTATGTGGACACAGCCGGAACCTTCCTCCGAAGAAACAAAATCTGCCAAGATTATTAAAGAATCTCTTTCTAAGAAAGGGTGAAGAGCCCGCTTTTTTTCTAATTCTTTCCCTTTAATCCTTCTTATTACCTGAAAACCCTCTTTAAAAAGTTTGGCCCTTAAATTATCAGCTAAACTCTCTAAAAAGATAAAGTTTCCCTTAAGACTCTTAACTAAAAGATAATCTAAATCTGGATGTAAAGCTAAAGCAGTATTAGAAATAAGCGTCCAGGGAGTAGTAGTCCAGACTACAATGTAAACATCCTCTCCTTTAAAGATATCATCTTTCAATTTAAACTTCACATAAATAGAATCAGAAACCTTATCTTTATATTCTACTTCTGCTTCAGCTAAAGCGGTAGTACATTCTAAACACCAATTAACCGGCTTAAGGCCCCGATAGAGATAACCAGCTTTTACTAGGTCGGCTAAAAGCCGAAGGACTTTTGCTTCATATTTTGGGTTTAAGGTAAGGTAGGGATTTTCCCAATCAGCAAAGACTCCCAGTCTTATAAAATCTTTCCTCTGAATATCCACATATTTCAGAGCAAAGTCTTTAGCTTTTCTTCTAAATTCTATCTGATTAACTTTATCTTTCTTCTCTTTCAATTCTTCTAAAAGTTTTATCTCCACAGGTAAACCATGACAATCCCAGCCGGGTATAAAGGGAGTACTATAACCACGTAAAGCCTTATATTTTATAACGATATCCTTAAGAATCTTATTCAAAGCATGGCCTATGTGAATCTTGCCATTAGCATAGGGAGGCCCATCATGAAGAATATACTTAGAACTCCTGCCGAGAAAATTTATCTTTTGGTAAATCTCTTTACTCTGCCAGAACTCCAAAATCTTAGGCTCTAAAGAACGCAGATTTGCCTTCATCGAAAAAGAAGTTTTAGGAAGATTTAAAGTCTTAGAATAATCCATATTCTTTAAGATAGTCTGTCTTTTATTAAAAGAGAAAGTTTTTTTCTTATCCGGTAGGGGATAACCTTTTTAGGCGTAACTATAGAATCTTTTAAGGCATCTCTACAAAGACATTTTCTTTCTGAAGAAATCTTGGGAATAAAGGCCCGCAAAATTTTTTTAGCATTCTCTACATTCTTTAATAAATTCTTTATTACTAACTCAGCAGTGACTTCATCATGAGAAGGATGCCAGCAATCATAATCGGTAACTGCAGCTAAAGTAGCATAACAAATCTCGGCCTCCCGAGCTAATCTTGCTTCAGTCATATTAGTCATACCAATAATGTCTGCCCCCCAACTCCTGTAAAGATTAGACTCAGCTAAAGTAGAAAACTGAGGTCCTTCCATATTTAAGTAAGTAGCCTTAAAGTGAACTCTAAGGCCTTGTTCCTTTACTGTATTATACAAGAGTTGGGACAATTCTGGACAGGTAGGTTTAGAAAAACTTATATGCACGACTATACCCTGATCAAAAAAAGTATATTTTCTGGCCTGATTTGTCCTGTCTACAAATTGAGTAGGAACGACAAAATCTAAAGGCTTTATTTCTTCTTTTAAAGAACCGCAAGCAGAGACTGAAATAATCCTTTCTACACCCAAAAACTTCATCCCATAGATATTAGCTCGATAATTTATCCCTGAAGGAAAAATCTTATGTCCGCGACTATGCCGAGGAAGAAAAACTATTTCCTCTACCTTCTAACTTAGCCAGTAAGAATTTATCTGAAGGCTTACCGAAAGGAGTGTTAACTTTTACCCACCTCTTATCTTCTAAACCTTCTATATCATAGAGCCCACTTCCTCCAATAATGCCTATCTTACCCATCAATCCCCCTTTTTAGTTTTAATTATTTACCCCGCACCACCAGAAAACCACAGTTGTAAACCCGCAGATGAAGGGAAAAGTCCTGAAGGGTAATGCCCAAAAGCCACCCCGCCTTTTCAAGGAAAGGGCGGGGTTAAGCCGTGGTACAGGGTTTACTCAACTCTTCTGCTCTTTTATTAGCCTTTTCTATAGCTTCTTTAACTATTCTTTTAAAATTCTTCTTTTTAAAATATAACAGGGCTTCTTCGGTAGTTCCACGGGGAGAAGCCACCTTTTTTACCAGCTCTAAGAAATCATCTTTCTCGGAAATGAGTTCTCCTGCACCTTTAAAAGTATTAAAAACTAAAAAACGGGCTTCTCTCTTAGAGAAACCTAAGCTCACTGCAGAATCTTCCAGGCAGTAGAGAAAATAGAAAATATAGCCAGGGCCACTTCCGGAAATAGCCGTAAGAGGATTTATATACTTCTCTTTTAATATCAAACAACTTCCTATACTCTTAAAAATTCTTTCTGCCTTTTTTAAATCAACTAAGCTTGCATATCTACCTTTAGAAATCCCAGTTACACTTCTCTTTACTTCAGCTGATAAATTAGGCATCACTCTTACTACCTTGGGCTTCTTGCCAATAGCTTTTTCAATAAAAGAAGTAGTTATCCCCGCAGCTATAGAGATTATTAATTGATTACAGTAAAATTCTCTTATTCCTTCTAAAACTTCTCTTATATTTTGAGGTTTAACAGCAATTATGATAGTAGAGGACTTATCTGCTACTTCCTCCAGACTCTTAGCTTTCCTTAATAAGGAATCTTTCTTTAATTTAGAAATCTTACTTCTGTCTTTATCGTATACCAATACTCTCTCTCTTCTATAATTAGAGAGTAACCCTCCGAGCAAAGCTCTGCCCATATTTCCATAGCCGACTATCCCAATCATTTTCTCTTATATTTTTAGGGATTAAATTAACATAAAAAAATGTCCCTGTCAATTTAAAGAAGAAAATTTTAGGAGACTCTCCAAAAAAGAGGAAGGTAGGTAATAAGTTTTCCTAAATAAGATAACAATAAAAAAGCTTTGTCTTGAGGGGAAGAGTCGAGTATCTTTAAACCTCCCACATAGCCGGAATCAGTGGGTTTAATCCACCTTAAACATACTTTGAATCTAAAGGTTCCTCTGCTTGAATTTAAGAGTATCTCTGACTCCTCAGTCTCTATTTTAAAAAGACTTTCAAAGCTTAGACCTTCAGGAGTAAAATTTCTAATTTTTATAGGTAGACATCTGTTTCTCTCTATTATTTCAGCCTTCCAGACCTGAGGTACTCTCAAAAATTTCCTTTTCTCCACCATACCCTATAAGTTTACCATAAAAATCTCTATTTTTTCCAGTTTATAACGCATTGATTACCAATAAGTTATTAAAATAAACTTTTCTTATCCTTTTAGAAGAAAGAGTAAAAAGAAGAACTAAGAAAAGGTGGGATTAGCGCGCCCGGCCTGAATCGAACAGGCAACCCTCTGCTTAGAAGGCAGATGCTCTATCCTGTTGAGCTACGGGCGCAATCCTAACTTGACAAAAATTTTACCATAGATTAAAAAACTCTCAAGTATTTAGTTATCCCTTTATAAATTAGTTTTTTAGTCGGGAGGGCGGGATTTGAACCCGCGACCCCTTGGTCCCAAACCAAGTGCGCTAAAACCAGACTGCGCTACCTCCCGAAAAAATAAATCTTTATCTAAAAAAGTAAGGCCCTACCAGCACTTTTCAAATCTACTTTTCTATCTAACTAGTTAGCTCTAAATAATTCTTCAAAAACTTTTTCAATTTAGATAAAGCTTTGTATCTATGACTTATCTTATTCTTTAAAGATGGTTTAAGCTGAGCTGTGGTCTTTTTATATTCAGGAAGAAAGAAAACTGGATCATAACCAAAACCAAATCTTCCCTGAGGCTGGAAAGTAATGAATCCAGTCAAAGAACCTTTAAAAGAAGCTAAAATTTTCCCCTTGCAGGCTAAAACCACCTGAGAGATAAACTTAGCTTTTCTTTTATACTTAGGTAAACCCTTAAGCTCTGTTAAAAGTTTCTCTATATTCTCTCTGTCGGTGGCGTTTTTACCCGCAAAGCGAGAAGAAAAAACCCCAGGCCTACCCTTCAAAGCCTCAACTTCTAAACCCGAATCTTCTCCTAAACTTAAACAATTGTAAAAAGAAGAAGTTATTTCAGCCTTCTTCTCAGCATTTTCCAAAAAAGTCTTTCCCTCCTCAATTATTTTAGGTTTCTTCTTAAAATCTAAAAGGCTTTTTATCTGCAGAGGCAAATCTCCCAAAATAGCCTTTATCTCTTTAAACTTCTTCTTATTAGCCGTAGCCACTATGAGGAGCTGTCTTTTCTTAGCCATTCTTATCAGATTTTACTTCTTTAACTTCTCAAATAAAAATCAAAAAATTCAAATTAATAATATATCCCGAAAAATCTTTCTTTCTTCCTCAATAACTTTGCTTATACCCTCCTTAGCTAAGTCTAACATTTTATCCAGAATACTTTTAGAAAAACTCCCCTTTTCTGCTGTTCCCTGAATCTCTATAAATTCAAAATCAGAATTCATAACAACATTCATATCTATCTCAGCCTGAGAGTCCTCAGAATAATTTAAATCTAAAAGTAGCTTCCCTCCCACTATACCTACACTAATTGCTCCTAAGTACTTATCTATAGGAATTTCTTTAATCTTTCCAATTTGTTTTAACTTTTCTAAACAATCTACTAAAGCTACAAACCCTCCCATAATTGAAGCAGTCCTCGTCCCTCCATCAGCCTGAATAACATCACAGTCAATCCAAACAGTAAACTCTCCTAACTTGGTCAGGTCCACTATACTCCTTAAAGCCCGGCCAATTAACCTTTGAATTTCAAAATTCCTTCCCGAAATTCTCTCTCTCTGAATTCGGGATTGAGTAGAACGGGGAAGCATTCCGTATTCAGCAGTAATCCAGCCCTGATTTTTTCCTCTTAAAAATAAAGGAACTGACTCTTCTACAGAAGCAGTACAAATAACTTTGGTCTGGCCCAGCTCTACCAAGCAAGAACCTTCAGCATTACCTATAAAATTTCTCTTAAACTGAATTTGCCTTATCTGATTAAAATCTCTCCCATCAACTCTCATCTTTGCCTCCATTCTCTCTGATAGAAAAAGTAGACCTTCCTTAACTGTCTCAAGTAAGGAGAATTTCTTCCATTTCCCTGAGAACAAATCCCAAGCCATTCATCATTAAACCAACCATCGGGTGAAGAACCTTGCCAGGCTCCTCTTCTTTTATCGTGAATTCTTTCTGAACCGCACTGCCACCAAGGATCGAGCCAAGTATGAATAATCCCTCCAATAGCATTACCTACACCTCTTGCCCCAAAACTATTCCTCTCAATACTCCTCCAACAGCCTCTATGGTATATCAATTGAAGAAACTCATCTTCGCACTTCTTCTTTTGGTTATAAGCATCCACTCCATATTCAGTAATTAAAACTGGCCGGTCAAAATCGAATTTAACTGTTCTATATAAACTATCAAAGCCAAAAGGACCCAAATAAGCATTAAAGCCTACAAAATCTAATTCAGGAGCATACTGAGCATAGTACTTTAAAAAAGAAGTAGTAGCATTACAAATCCCTACAGGATGCTCAGGGTCTAAAGAATGGATAAGCCTTGCCACTTCATTGACAAACTTAGCAAATTCCCCAGGATAAAACCGAGCATTAGTATTATTAAATGTTGAATTCTCATAATTTCCAGAAACATCATTTTCATTACCCAGAAGCCAAACCAAAATGTAAGGCTCATCCTTAAACTCTAAAACCATCTTTCTTACATCATTAATCATATTTTCGAGATGCTGAGGGTTAGTATAATCTGTTCCTTTTCTCCAGCTTGCTCCTGAACCCCGGCAGTAAGCTCCTAAAAAATTCCCCATAATAACCCTTATACCAAACCTATTATATAAATCTCTAAGAAGTTCTTTATTTATATTAACAGGGTGATATATTCTTATAGTATTTATGCCCATCTCTTTCAAAAGTTGAAAATCACCTATTACTTTTTCATTCCTATCTCTTCTGTTATTCTTATTCTCATCAACCCAAGACTCATAAGCAGTATCATTTATCCCGTTATTATTGAAATCATAACTCATCCATTTATTAGAAAAATCTAATCTATCTCCCACTTTAACGGGCTCATAAGTTATTCCCTTTATTAGGTAAGGAGAACCCTCTAAGAGAAGTTGCCAATGACCATTAGAATACTTTATTAGCTGAACTTTACCTTCTCCTCTCTTCTCAACACTACTTAAGTCCTCCTCTGCACTACAAAAAGAAGTAAATCCCAAATAGTAAGTAATAAAGATTATTAACCTTAAACTTTTAAGTTTTGAAGTTTGAGCATTCAATATCTTCGTATATACCTACCCCCCTTGAATCTATCCCTACAATCAAAGGAAAATCCCTAACCTCTAACTGATATATAGCCTCAGCTCCTAACTCTTTAAAAGCTATTAATTTCTTAGAGAGAACTTTTTGAGCCAATAATGCCCCACAACCCGAAGGAGCAAGAAAATATACTGCTTTGTACTTCTTAATTAGCTCCTTTACTTTAGGAGTCCTCCCGCCTTTACCAATCATACCTTTTAGACCTTCCTGGAGTAGAGGCTCAACAAATCCATCCATTCGTAAAGAAGTAGTTGGACCGCAAGAACCTGAAATTTCTCCCTTAGGAGAAGGTGTAGGGCCGCAGTAATAGACTATACTATCTTTCAAGCTAAAAGGTAAAGCTTTCTTCCTCTTAATTAACTCTACGAGTTTTTTATGGGCCTGGTCTCTGGCAGTATAAACTATTCCTGAAAGATAAACCAGCTCTCCCTTTCTTAACTTAGCTATCTTCTCTAAACTTAAAGGAGTTTCAACTTTTAACATTATTTATTTTTACTCTAGCGCTTCTTAAAGCCCAGCAGCTGATATTTACTCCTACTGGCAACCCCGCAATATGAGTAGGGTGAGTCTTAATCTTAACCGCCAAAGCTGTAGTTTTACCTCCTAACCCCATAGGACCTATATTTAAAGAGTTTATTCGCCTAAGAAGCCTCTTCTCTAAAGAAGCCAAGAACTTATCTCTATTAGGCTTATCTATCCTTTCTACTAAAGCCTTTTTAGCTAAATATAAAGCATAGCTGGAATCTCCACCTATTCCTACACCTACAATAAAAGGAGGACAGGCTTGAGGTCCTGCTTCTCTTATAGCAGTAATTATAAAATCTTCTATCTCCTTAAAAGAAATTGTAGGATTAAACATTTTAAGTTTAGTCTTGTTCTCACTGCCAAACCCTTTGGGAAAAACAACTACCTCTAAACCTCTAATTTTAGGGTTAAAATCTAAATATACAGTAACTCCTTTATAACCTGGCTTTCCTCTAAAGAAGGGAGAAACTATTGAAGCCCGGAGGTAATTTCTTTTATAAGAGAGTTCTATTGATTTTTTTATATTCTCTATTAAAGCCGAATCTACCTTAACCTTTTTTCCTCCAGTAATAAACCCTAAAGGGAAACCAGTATCCTGGCAAATAGCTAAATTCTTCTTCTTGGCTATCTTGACATTTTCAATAATCCAGCTTAAGGCAAGTTTTGCTTTCTTATTCTTCTCTAACTTATAAGCTTTCTCAATAAGGACAAAGACATCTCTCCTTAAACTAAAATTCGCTCTTCTTACAGCCTTATCAATCTCAGCAAGAATTTCCTTTTCCATAACTTTTTATTTTAAAGCTAAATGTTTATGAACTTGGGGGATAATCTCTACCCTTTCTATATAATCGGAAGCTATTTTTTTAAACTCCTCCAACTTAGAATGAAGAGCTAATTCGTAAGAGAAAACTGGCTGAAGAACAAAAGGTAAATAAGAAGCTGTAGCCTTTATTATCTCCACAGCTCTAATTAAGTCCTCTTTGACTGTCGAAGGGGTAATTACTGCCTTAACAAAAACTTCTTTCTCTTTAGCTATTTTAAGAAATTCTCTATGCTCTTCCCAAAAGGGACCTCTCTGGGTAGAAGAAGGAAGTTTAAAGTCCATAGCAATAATATCTAAGTAATCTAAGACCTCTTCTAAGTTCTTATAAAGAATACCATTAGTTTCTAAATAGATAACCTGCTCTCTCTCTTTTAAAACTCTGCAGAGGCTTTTTAAAAAATCTTTCTGAATCAGGGGTTCTCCGCCAGTTAAAGAAATAGAATGGTAAAAATTTCTGAAGCTAAAAATTTCTTTGACTACCTCTTCTAAGCCTTTAACCTTATAGGGTAAATTCCTGGTATCGCAGAAAGAACAATCTACATTACAACCCCAGAACCTTAGGAAAATCTGAGGAATAAATCGGTATATCCCTTCTCCTTGAATACTAAAAAACACCTCACTAATTTTAGCTTCCATCTTTTAAAAGAAAATTATCTTAAAATCTCCTACTTTTAACTTTTCTTTTTGCTAAAAGAGGGTCCCCAATACCTACTTTTTTAAAGCCTTCCATTCTAAATCGGCAGCTGTCACACTTAAGACAAGGGAATTTTTTCCCTTTATAACAGGACCAGGTCTGAGAAAAGTCAACTCCCAATGATAAACCCAGCCTTATAATTTCTGCCTTATTCTTATCTAAAAGAGGAGCAACTATCTCAATACCTTTCTCTTTAATCCCTAAGTTGGCAGAAACTTGAAAAGAATTTAAAAACTCCCCCCGACAATCAGGATAACCCGAATAATCCTGGGTGTGAGCACCTATAAATATCTTCTTAGCTTTTATTACTTCAGCTAAAGAAAAAGCAAAGCTTAAAAATATTAAATTTCTCCCGGGAACATAAGTAGAGGGTATACCTCTTTTAATTTTTCTCTGGGGAAGCTTCATCCGGGGGTCAGTTAAAGCTGAACCTCCCCACCCCAGATTTATTCTTAAAAGCCGGTAAGGAACATTTAACTTTTTAGCATTTTTTAAGGCATAGAATATTTCTTTTTTATGACGTTGGTTATAATCAAATATTAAAGCGAAACACTCAATCTTATACTTCTTGGCTAAATAAAGAGTGACCGTAGAATCTATTCCTCCGGAAAGCAAAATTACCCCTTTTTCTCTCATCCCTCTTCAAAGAAACTGGCGCAACTATCTTCAGTTTCTGAGACTATAACTTCTTTAAGTTTACAACCTCTCTTAGCTATTTGTGATTTAAGTTCTTTATAGATAAAATAAGCTATGTTTTCTGAAGAAGGGTTGTGTTTTTTAAAAAAACTCAAAGTATTTAAGTTTTTGTGGTCTAACTTAACCAGCACTTTCTTAAGTAAAGCTTTGAGCTCTTTAAAATCTATAACTAATCCTTCTCTACTGAGGGTATCTTTTTGAACTACTATCTCTACTTTCCAATTATGGCCGTGCAGAGACTCACATTTACCCTTATAACCTCTCAAAGAATGGGCTGAAGAAAAAAAGGATGTAACTTTTAACTTATACATTTTCTACTATTTTAGGAGTAATCTTCTCTTTAAGAATAAGTTTAGTTAATTTAGAAAAATTGGGCGAGTAATCAGTAAGAAAAAAAGAAAGCTTCCCCTTAACATTCTTCTTTCTAAGAAGATTAGCTCTCCTTAACATCCTTTTAGCTTCTTTAGCTACCTCTTCTGCTGAATCTAAAAGGCCTATTCCTTTTAATCTTTTCCTAATTACTCCCTTCAAAAGAGGATAATGCGTACAACCTAATATCAACAGGTCTACCTTACCTCTAAATTTCTTAAGATAAATTTTAGCAACTTCCTCAGTAACTTTAGAGTTTATCCAGCCTTCTTCTACTAAAGGCACAAACAAAGGGCAAGCCTGAGTAATTATCTTAACTCCTTTAGTCTTTTTAAGAATAAGCTTCTGATAAGTAGAACTTTTAATAGTTGCCGGGGTTCCTATAATCCCAATTTTTTTAACCCTTTTCTCTAAAACTGCCTTTACCCCAGCCTCTACCACTCCTAAAAGAGGCAGGGAAAAAAAATTCTTTATCTTGGGCAAAGCTACTGAAGAAGTAGAATTACAAGCTACAATTATAAACTTTACTTTCATTCTCAAAAGAAAAAGGATATTAGCTATTGAAAGTTTTATTATAGTCTGAGAAGACTTGGTTCCGTAAGGAAGGTGAGCTGTATCTCCCAAATAGACTATGTCT
This sequence comes from Candidatus Duberdicusella sinuisediminis, assembly GCA_003644445.1. Classification (GTDB taxonomy): domain Bacteria; phylum Omnitrophota; class Gorgyraeia; order Duberdicusellales; family Duberdicusellaceae; genus Duberdicusella; species Duberdicusella sinuisediminis. The sequence goes on from QNCG01000010.1 coordinate 20,094, forward strand.
TCACTAGGCAAAAATCTTCTTACTTCTTTCAAAACAGTTAATCCCCCAATGCCGGAATCAAAAATACCTATAGGAGAATTTTCTTTGTTCATCTTTCTGCTATAATTCTCTGGGTATAATTTTTCAACTTTAATATCCCTTGGAGAATAGCTGAAGCTAACTGCCTCTGGTAAAGAGAAGTCCGTAAAAGTTTTTCTTCGTATCTATTAGTAAGATAACCTACTTCTATTAGGAGTGCGGGGCAAATATTATATTTGAGAACATAGAAAGGAGCTCCTAAAACTTTATTAGTAAATAATCCCAACTTCTCTGCAGAATCTAAAATTGCTGAAGCTAAATACCGAGTTCTTCTCCTATTTTCTTGGTAAGCCATCTTACCTAAGATATTCTTAAGACTGATAGGAAGAGTATTATTGTTCTTATAAAGTTCTTCAGCAGTAGCTAAGATTTTACTTTGAGTATCTAAAAATTTTAAAGAACCATAGTAAACCTCAAAACCTCTAAGTCTTGAAGAGTAAGGGTTAGCATTAGCGTGAATACTTATAAATAAATCAGCCTTTCTTTTTTTAGCAAAACTCACCCTTTCTTTCAAAGAAACAAAATAATCTCCATTTCTGGTTAGATAAACCCGGAAACCTTCTTTCCTTAAAAGACTATATAAATACTTAGCTATTTTTAAGTTAACATCTTTCTCCTTTAACCCCCAAGGTGAGATCGCTCCTGGGTCTCTTCCTCCGTGTCCAGGGTCAATAACAATCCTTTTAATTTCTCGAGGAATAAAAGAACTTAAATCTTTTATCCTTCTCCTTCTAAATTTTATTAAGATGTCCTCAAGAGAGCCAGGAATAAAAACTTTACCTTTCTCATAGCTTACTTTCTGATGAAGATTCTCAACAAAACCATTTATAGAAACATAACTTAAACCTGGCTTTAACTCTATCTTAAGAGAATCGTCATAGAGAACAATATTCTCATAAAAAGGCTGATAAGTATATTTTAAATTATTCCTCTTGCAAAAATCTTTAAGCTCTACCCGAGAAATTTCCTCTATCCGGGTAGGCCTTAAACCTACACTAGCACAACCCCCTAACAATAAGGAAAGACTTATTAACAATAGCTTAGCCTTCATCTTTAAAAAAGTATTTTTATTTTAACCTCAAAAATCCCAAAAATCAATAATTTTAAGCCTAGAGTTCTGTCAACAAAAGTGTGTAAATTTATAAAGGCTATACCTCCCTAAACCTTTTTGGAACAAAATAAGTCAGACTTAAATTGTTCGGTTATCAAGAATTTATACAGAATATTTTACAGTGCCTAAGCCTAAACTTCTCTCCGGAGCAATTTCCTTTATCACTAATTTAGGAAAAGAAATTAGAAGAGAAATACTTAAGAAATAGAACCACTAAATCCCTAAAAAGCCTAAATAAAGATTAAAAATACTCTTCTAAAAAATTCCTAATCTTAGAAAGTAGACCTTTATTTTGAGTGTATTTATTCTTTATATTGAAATCAGAAAGAGGGTATCTTAAGACTCCTAAAGAAGCACAAAATCTATCAGGATCCTTATCTACAAGGGGAAGATAAAAACAAGGGGAATTTACCGGAAGAGATAATATCCTTTTAGCTAACTCTGAAAAACCTTTAATTTTAGAAGCTCCTCCCATAATAATCAAAGATTCTATCTTCCTTAAAATGTCTTTTTTTTCTAAAATATCTCTTAACTCTTCTAATACCTTCTGATAGCAAGAAAGGAGTATAGAATTTAGAGTACCCCTCTTAATCTCTCTGTATTTACTAACCTTTTTTACGGTAATAAGTCGGGAATCTTCTAAGTCAGCTTGAGCTAAAGACCCATAAGAAAGTTTAATTTCCTCAGAAAGCTCAGAAGGTATTCCTAACTCTTGAGAAAGTTTGTCGTCTACGAATTTACCTCCTTTATAAATAGAAAAACTATCTTCTAAGATAAAATTCCTAAAGTAAGAAAATTCTAATTTATTCCTACCTATATTTAGAAGAGAAAAATTCTTAGGAAGCGTATCTTCTTTCAAAGAAGAAGCTTCAGCTAAACTACTCATTACCAATCCTTCATAAGGTCTTTCTAAATACTGAAAAACCTTCTCTAAATTTAGAAGCTCCGTTCTTTTGGCTACATAAAATAAGACATCTACCTCCAACCTCCTCCCATAAATCCCTAAAGGAGGGTTTCTAAAGACTTTGCCGTCTAATCTAAATTCTAAAGGGTAAGCTTCTAAACAAAAATCTTCCCAATCTAAATTTAAAAGTTCAGCTTCCTTCAAAGAAGAAGTTAGACAAGATATAGTTAAGGGTAAAGAATGTTTGGGGTGAATCAATTTTTTGTGATTGGCCTTTACCTTCCTTACTTTAGGCTGAGGAAAACAAAAGTATATCTTAGATACCTTAGAAGAAGTGGCTTTTTCTATTTCTAAAATCTCTTTCTTAATTTTCTCCAAAATATCAAAGTCTAATTCCCCAAAATTACCTTCTTTTCTTTCAATAAGTCTTAATTTAACATCTCTTTCTAAATTTCCTAAAGAACTGCTGAAGGCTAAACTAGCATAGGAAGAATCTATTTTTAAACCTAAGAATATCTTTCTCATCTTCTATATCCTATTACCGGGTCTTTAAACCGTAAATCTATATAAGCTATTCTTTCCAGTTCTTCATAAAACCGTGGAAGAATCATTTCTTTCAGAATCTTTAACTTTCTCTTATAAGGAGGAGGGCCTATTCTTATATCTATCTTATTTAAATTAAAATGAATATCATTAAGAGTATAACTAAATATGGAAGGAATTTCAAAATCCTTAAAGAAGTTTTTTGTCTTAAGTTCTTTTATTAAAGAAACTATCTCTTTAGCGTAAGGGAAAAATATCTCTTTTCCTAAATAAATTTCTAGATTCCTATTCAAAGAAGAATTAACTAAAGGTATATGGGCAAATTCTTCTTCTTGAGGACCTGAAATCACTATTAACTCTTCATCTACTATCCAAAATCTGTCCTTTACTTTTATCTGGAATAAAGGCAGGCGTTTAATAAACTCTATAGAAAGAGTATCAGGGAATACTCTTTTAACTACTACTTCTTTGTATTGAGGATAACTTTGAGTAAGCTGAGAAGAAACAGCTTTAATATCCACAGAAAATATATTCTTACCGAGAAAAGATAAAGATATATCTTCACTTAGGTTGGTTTTAATTCTCTTTATTCTAAAAAGAGGGCTTTCTAAAAAGAAATTTTTCAACTTAATAAATAAAAAAACTAATATTAAAATTAGTAAAATTAATAATATAGAGAGAGAAATTACTTTAATCTTTTTTAATTTCCCTTTTTTCATAAAAAATCTTTTAAAGAATAAAATTAAAAGTCTCTAAAGCATCTTTGAGAATCTCTTCACAGAGTTGACTAAAGTCTAAGCCAGCTTCTCTTGCTGCTAAAGGCAGTAAGCTATGAGAAGTAAGTCCGGGTATAGAATTTAGTTCTAAAATGTAAGGCTTAAAATCTTCAGCTAACCTCAAATCTACCCTTCCTAACCCCCTGCAGCCTAAAACCTTAAAAACGTTATAAGCTAATTCCTGAATCTTCTTATAAATTTCAGGAGGAAGTTCTGCCGGAACTATAAATTCAGCTTGATTATCTTCATATTTAGAGGAGAAGTCAAAAAAGTCTTTTTTAAATCGCACCTCTACAATTGGCAATGCCTCATCTCTAATTATACCCACAGTCAATTCTCTCCCCCTAATATAGCGCTCAACTATTGTTTGGGAAGAATACTTTTTAGCTATTTTTATTGCTTCTTTAAGCTGAGAGTTGTTTTTTACTATGGTTACTCCCATACTTGAACCCGCATAATGAGGTTTAACTACTAAAGGAAAATCCGAAGGAGAAAACTTAAAGCCCCCCTCCTCTTCTACCCAATACTGAGGTACAGCAATATTGTTCTCCTCTAAGACTCTTCTGGTCTGAATCTTATCCATACTCAGAAAAGAAGCCTCAGAACCCGAACCAGTAAAAGGAATATTATTTACCTCCAGAATCCTCTGGAATTGGCCATCTTCCCCAAATTCTCCATGAAGAGTTATAAAAACTATATCTATAAAATTGTCTCTTATTATCTTTAATATGACTTTTTCATCTCGGGTCTTTAAATCTATATCC
>QNCG01000011.1 GCA_003644445.1 Candidatus Duberdicusella sinuisediminis
CCTTCACCAGCTATTGATAATACAAGCACCACCCCTTTAAACCCTCCGGGTTATGTGTTTTATAACGATGCCGATACTAATTGCTGTTCACCCTTGTATGGGCCTGACCCTACTGGCGAGGGCTTCCTCCAGATTTGGCCTGAACCTGTAAATGAGACTGGATTAAGCCAGCTTATGAGTGCATTGATGAGAAGATTTCCTGTTTATTACGAAATTCTAAGCCCCAGCCAGTTCTTAAACTTTGAGCCAGCCACACCGATTGGGCTTTATGCTTACCATCCTATAACTGAGACTGATTCTTCAGCCTTTGATGAGATAACTTTAGATGCAGGAGCTTACGAATTTATCCAGGACAATATTAACCTCAAGAAATCCTTAGCTCCCTATTTTGGAACTGAGGAGGGGGAAGGAAAGAAGAAAAAAGGTAATTTGTAGATAGATAACTTTCTTAGGGCTACTCTAAAAACAGGAAGGTGAAGATGCCTTCCTGTTTTTTATTGTAGGATTTGGGCCAGAATAGTATAATGTTTATGTCTTATTTAAGAGAGCAGTGGGATAAGAAGTGAGTATCTTTGATAAACAAATACGCCGGTGATTTTATCTGTTAATTGGTTTAATAGGATAAAGGAGGGGCTATGAAGAAGATAAGCGCGTTAGTATTAATTATTTTTTTACTTTCAGGCTGTGGCTGGTTTAAAAAAGAAAAACCCGTTATAAAAATAGGAGAGATAGAAATAACTTTGGAGGAGTTTAACAAAGCTTTTGAGTCTTCTCGGTTTTTTAAAGAGGGGCACATTAAGAGGAAAGAATTTCTTAAGGAGTTTATAAATAGAAAACTTCTTCTGAAAGAAGCAGAAAGGTTAGGTTTAGATAAAGACCCTCAGTTTTTAGATGAGATTCAGAGATTCTGGGAGCAGGCCCTCCTTAAGAGGATTCTTTCTAAGAAGCTAAGAGAGATTTCTTCTCAAGTTCAGGTTACTGAGAAGGAGATTAGAGAGTATTACTTAGCTCATAAAGAAGAGTTTTCTGAGAAAGATATTTCCCAGGTATATGACCAGATAAAATGGCTAATTTTTTCTCAAAAGAGAAGGAAAGCCCTTGAAGAGTGGATAGACTCTTTGAAGAAAAGTACAAATATAAAAATAGATTATAAATCTTTAGGGATAGATTCCCCCTAAGACTTTTATAGAAGGAGGAGGAGATGCGCAGGATTAGAAGAAAGCAGTATTTTATTGATAAGGGTTTCCAGACTAAATTTATTATTAAGTTTTGCCTAATTGTGATTTTAGCTTCATTTTTGATAACCACACTTATCTTTCTCTTTTCCAAGAATTCTACAACTACTGCTATAGAGAATACTAAGGTGATAGTGAAGAGAACATCGGATTTTATCTTGCCTCTTCTGGTGGGAGTAGTTTTAATAGTCTCGGTTTTTTCTTCTCTAATAGTGATAATAGTAACTCTATTTACCTCCCATAAGATAGCCGGGCCTCTTTATCGTCTAAAAAAAGAGATAGAGGCTTTTTCCCAGGGGGACTTTAACAGAGACTTTAAGATAAGAAGTTCAGACCAGCTAAAAGAGCTTTCCCAGAGTTTACAAAATATGCGTAATTTATTGGTAGAGAGAAACTTGAGAATAAAGACTAAGATAGAAATCCTGAAAGGTAAATTAGAAAAAGTGAACATAAATTCTAAGGAGGAGCTTCTCAGAGACTTAGACGATTTAGAAAAAGAGATAGGTTAATTCTAAAATTGAGGTAGGGTTGAGAAGGCTTTTTGTTTTCTTTTTCAGTTTCTTTTTCCTTTTTCCTTTGTTTTCTCAAGAAGAAACAAACCTTATTGCTGAAGGGAAATACTTTTCTATCTATGGTTATAAAGATCTGGATATAGTAAATCTACTTAAGCGACTTAATTTTGAATATCTTCTTCATTCCCAGAACTTAACTGCTTCCCTAAGAGAGGATTTTAAAAGTCTTTTGGCTGATACCCTTGATGCCCTCTATTTAGAAGTATCAGATATTTTGGACTTACATATTTATAGTTATCATGGTAGGATTTATCTCTTGAAAGATAAAGATTCTGTTTCTTCTGTTTTTTCTCAATACTTTGGCCGCAGTTTCCCGGAAAGGTCTTTTTATTTGCATGAGAAGAACTCTATTTATATTTCTTGTGCTGATATAACTTTGGGGATGCTTGGCCATGAGATAGCCCATGCAGTAATTTCTCACTATTTTATAGTCCCTCCTCCGGCAAAAATTCAGGAAGTTTTAGCCGGTTATGTAGAATATGACTTGAGAAAGAGTACCGGCACCCTCTCCCAATAGGATAAGCTTATTTCCAAGTTACGGCTGTGCGTAAATTTTTCATTTTTCATTTTTCAATTTTCAATGAATTTTCAATTTTCAATGTGACAATCTGTCATACGTAAAATACCAATACCCAATACTCAATAGCCGATAGCCGATAGCCGAAACCGATAAATGATTTCCCAATCTTATTTTATTTGACGAGAAGGACTTGGTTTGGTAAGATGTTTTGGCTATGATAGAAAGATACGCCCCTCAGGATATAGCTGACATTTTTTCTGAAGAATCAAAGTTTAAAAGGTTTTTAAAGATAGAAGTCTTGGCTTCTGAAGCTTTAGCTAAGTTGAGGATAATTCCTCAAAGTGCCTACAGAGAAATCCGCCAGAAAGCAAAAATCTCTGTAGATAAGATTAAAAAGATTGAGGGAAAAACCCACCACGATGTAGTAGCTTTCATTCTCAACTTGTCAGAAAGCTTAGGTAAATCTTCTCAATATATCCACTTTGGTTTAACCTCTTCCGACCTTTTAGATACTACTTTGGCCTGGCAGATAAAGGATTGTTTAGAGGTTATCTTAAAAGACTTAGAAGCTTTAACAAGAGAAGTAAAAAAGAAAGCTCTAAAATACAAAGATACAATCTGTGTAGGAAGAACCCACGGTGTTCATGCTGAAGTTTACAGTTTTGGTTTAAAATTTGCTTTCTTCTACGATGAACTTGTAAGAGTAAGAAGATTACTTAGAGATTCTAAAGATATTGTCTGCTGTGGAAAGATTTCCGGAGCAGTAGGCGCATTCGCTCACCTTCCTCCTGAAGTAGAAGAATTTGTTTGTAAGAAGATTGGTGTAACTGCAGCTAAAATTTCTTCTCAGGTAGTTTCCCGGGATAGATTAGCCTATCTTTTAAGTATTTTAGCTTTATTAGGTTCAGTTATTGAGAGGTTTGCTACCGAGATAAGGCACCTTCAAAAAACCGAGACTAAAGAGGCAGAAGAGCCTTTTTACTCAGGGCAAAAAGGTTCATCAGCTATGCCTCATAAAAGGAACCCTATAATTTGTGAGAGAATGTCCGGGTTAGCCCGGCTTCTTAGGGCCAATATGCTGGCTGGCTTTGAGAATATAAACCTTTGGCATGAAAGAGATATATCTCATTCTTCAGCAGAAAGAGTGATTATTCCTGATTCTATAAGTCTTGTTGTTTATATTTTGCGTAAATTTAAAGAGGTAATAAAGAATCTCTCGGTTTATCCTGAGAATATGCTTAAAAATTTAGAGATTTCTCAAGGGTTAATCTATTCTCAGGCAGTACTTCTTAAACTGATGATAAAAGGATTAAAAAGAGAGCGGGCTTACGACTTAGTTCAGAAAATTTCTTTCGAAGTTATTAAAAATTCCACTAATCTTAAAGAGGAACTTCTTAAAAGCAAAGAAGCAAGGAAGTATTTAAGCTCTGAAGAGGTTGAAAAGATATTTTTGCCCCACAACTACTTAAAAAATATCAACACTATTTACAAGAGACTCAATCTTCTCCGATGAGTAAAATTACTTACAAAAAAGCTGGTGTAGATGTAAGTAAGGCTGAAGAGTTTGTGGCCAGCATTAAGAAGTTCTTAAAAAACAGAGGAATTTCTGCTTTTGGCTGTGTTTATGATTTATCTAAGAAGCTTGAGAAATACCGGGAGCCAGTATTAGTTTCTTCCTCAGACGGAGTAGGCACAAAACTTAAGATTGCTCAGGAGTTGGGTATCCATAATACAGTGGGCATAGATTTAGTAGCAATGAATGTAAATGATATAGTCTGCCTGGGGGCAGAACCTCTTTTCTTCTTAGATTATATAGCCTGTGGAAGGCTTAATCCTAAGGTTTTAAGAGAGGTGGTAGGAGGCATTAATAAAGGTTTAAAAGAAGCAGGCTGTTTGTTTTTAGGTGGTGAGACTGCCGAGATGCCCGGTATGTACAAAAAAGATGAGTATGATTTAGCAGGTTTCTGCGTAGGGATTGGGGAGAAAAAGGTTTTAGATGGAAAGAGAGTAAGAAAAGGAGATGTAGTCTTAGGATTAGCTTCCAGTGGGCTTCATTCTAACGGTTTTTCTTTAGTAAGAAAGGTGTTTTCGGAGAAGGAAATCAGAAAGTATTACCGGGAGCTCCTTAAACCTACCCGTATATATGTTAAGCCTCTGCTTTCTTTGTTGTCTAATAAGAACTTAAGCCCACTATCTATTAAGGGGATTGCTCATAATACCGGAGGCAGTTTCTATAATAAATTAACCAAGATTTTACCTAAAAAGTTTTCTTTTAAAATCTATAAGAATAGCTGGAAAATTCCTGAAATTTTTAAAATAATCCAGAAAAAAGCTAACTTAGAAGATAAAGAGATGTATTCTACCTTTAATATGGGGATTGGGATGGTGGTAGTAGTAGAGGAAAGCAGAGCCTTTAAAGTTTTTAACTTCTTAAAGAAAAAGATTACTACTTATATTATTGGTGAGGTAGTAAAAAGAGAAAAAGAAGCAATAGTTTTAGTTTAACCGTAAATTTAGGTGGGGATGAAGGTATTAGTGGTTGGTTCAGGAGGGAGAGAGCACTGTTTAGCCTGGAAGTTGAGAGAGTCTAAGTTAGTGGATAAACTCTATATTGCTCCCGGCAATGGCGGAACTTCTTTAATTGGAGAGAATGTTGATATTAACCCTCAGGATATAGAAGGGTTAGTAAAATTTGCTGAAAATAACAAGATAGACTTAACTGTAGTAGGGCCAGAGGCTCCTTTAGTGGGAGGTATTGTAGACAGATTTGAGAGTAAGGGGCTTAAGATATTCGGGCCTAAAAAAGATTTAGCCCTTTTAGAAGGAAGCAAAGTCTATGCTAAGAAGATAATGAGAAAGTTCGGCATCCCTACTGCTGATTTTGAAATTTTTTCTCAGCCGGATTTAGCCAAAGATTATGTAAGGAGTAAACAGCCTCCTTTGGTAGTTAAGGCTGATGGGTTAGCTGCGGGTAAAGGAGTTATAGTCTGTAAGAGTAGAGAAGAGGCCTACTCAGCTATAGACTTAATAATGACTGAGAAAAAATTTGGCTCAGCAGGAGAAAATATAGTAATTGAAGATTTTTTATCCGGAGAAGAAGCTTCAATGTTAGTATTTACGGACGGAGAAACTATTCTTCCTTTGGTGTCTTCTCAGGACCATAAACAAGTTTTTGATGAAGACCGGGGACCTAATACCGGGGGTATGGGTGCTTATGCTCCTGCTCCAGTAGTAAATGAAGTTGTGTTTAGGAAAGTAACCGAGGAGATTTTTAAGCCTTTAATTAGAGGTTTAAAGAAGGAAGGCAAAATCTATAAAGGAATGCTTTATGCGGGGTTAATGATTAGAGGTAATCAGCCTTATGTTTTGGAATTTAACGTAAGGTTTGGCGACCCCGAGACTCAAGCCATTCTCCCTAAGTTAAGGAGCGATTTATTAGAAGTTATGTTTAAGACTATCGGGGAAGATTTAGCTGAGGTTACTCTGGTGTGGGATAGGCGTTTCTGCCTCTGTGTGGTTTTAGCTTCGGGAGGCTATCCGGGAAAGTATGAAAAGGGGAAGGTTATTCAGGGCTTAGAGAAGGTAGAGGGTTTAAGAGACATTTTTCTTTTTCACGCAGGAACCAAAAGAAGAAATGGAGAATTTGTCACTGCTGGAGGAAGGGTTTTAAATGTAGTAGGCTTGGCTGAGGGCTTAATCGAAGCCCAAGTTAAAGTCTATGAAGCTATAGAGAATATTTATTTTGAAGGCAGGCATTACCGCAAAGATATTGGGAATAAAGCCTTAAAGTATTTATAATTTTAAGAGGCAATTTATGAAAAAGATTTTGATTTTGTTAGGAAGTAATTCCGATTTACCTCAGACAGAAGAAGGGCTTAAACTTCTTAAAGATTTAAAGATTAACTATGAACTTAAAGTTATCTCTGCTCACAGAGACCCCGATAAACTTAGAAAGTATCTTAAAAATATAGATAGGAAAGGAGTAAAAGTAATTATTGCTTGTGCAGGATTATCGGCAGCCTTACCAGGAGTAGTTTCTTCTTATGTAGATATCCCGGTGATTGGGGTTCCTTTATACAGCAAAGCTTTTAAAGGTGTAGATTCTTTACTTTCTATTCTCCAGATGCCTAAAGGGGTGCCAGTGGCTTGTACTACCGTGGGTGGCTCAGGAATAGTTAATGCAGTAGTATTAGCTTTAAGAATTTTAGCTCTTTTTGGCAGGAGAGAAAAAGACCTGCTTAAAAAAGTTAAAAAGAAATTTAAGAAGAAGTGAAGCCTCAATTAATCCACATTGACCCTAAGAATATTGATTTAAACTTAGTTAAAGAGGTTGCTTCCTGGATAAGAGAGGGTAAAATTGGCGCTTTGCCTACTGAGACCGTTTACGGTTTAGCTGCTAATTTAGATAGGCAAGATGCTGTCAACAGAGTTTATCTTCTTAAGAAAAGAGATAAAAATAAACCCTCTACTATCCACATAGCTTCTCCTGAGGATGTAGATTTCTTTTTAGATATTTTACCTCCTTATGGTTATAGGCTTATAGAGAAGTTTTGGCCAGGCCCTTTGACTATTATCTATTATCAAAAAGATTCACCTCAAAATATTGGGTTGAGGTGTCCGAGCCATCCGGTAACTTCTTTGATTTTAAAGGAGGCTCTTTGCCGGGTGATTATGCCTTCAGCCAACATTTCTGGTGAGCCTCCAGCAGTAAGTTCAGAAGAAATTCAAAGAATATTTAATGGCCAGATAGATTTTATTGTGGATTCTCTTCCTCCTTCTTTTAAAGTCTCCTCAACTATCGTTGATTTAACTTTAAGGTCTCCTCAGATATTAAGGTCAGGGGCTATTCCTGAGAAAGAAATTGCTAAGGTTTTAGATTCTAAAAGAATACTTTTTGTCTGTACCGGCAATACCTGCCGGTCAATAATGGCTCAGTATTTGTTAAAGCTTTATCTTAAGAAGAAAAAGCCTTCTTTAGCTGAAAAGATAGAAGTTCTTTCTTGTGGAATTTCTGCTTCGGAAGGAATCCCCCCGTCTTCAGAAGTAGTAGGGCTCCTCCTTAAAGAAGGTATAAATGTTTCTCAACACACTTCTCAAAGGATAAATAAGCATTTAATTCGTTCTTCAGATATAATTATAGTAATGGAAAAGAGGCATAGAGAAACTGTAATTGGGATGGAAGCTTTAGCTATAAACAGGATATTTTTGATGGGTAATTTTTTGAAAGATTATCAAGATGATATCCCTGACCCTATAGGAAGACCATCTCAATACTTTGAAGAGGTTTTTTATCTTATCAAGGAAGCAATTGAGGAGATAATTAACTGGCTGTAAAAGAATGAAGATAGCTATAGGTTCTGACCATCGTGGTTTTGAATTAAAAATAGAGCTGGTAAACTACCTTAAAAAAAGGGGTTATGAAGTATTAGATTTTGGGACATTTTCTCTTGCTTCCTGCGATTATCCTTTATATTGTCTCAAGGTAGGAGAAGCTGTTTCTTCTAAGAAAGCTCAGAGAGGAATATTTATCTGTAAGACCGGGATTGGTTCTTGCATTGCCCTTAATAAAGTTAAAGGAGTAAGAGCAGGGTTAGTTTATAATATAAAGGCAGCTAAGTTTTCTCGTTTGCATAACGATGCCAATGTTTTAGTATTAGGAGCAGATTTTGTTAATTTTGACTATGCCAAGAGATTAGTGGGAGTTTGGCTTAATACCGAATTTGAAGGAGGAAGACATCAGAGAAGAATTAATCAAATAAGAAAGATTGAGGAAGCTTATGGACTTTAGGCATTTAAAAGAAAAAGACCCCCAAATTTTCTCAGCAATAAAGAAGGAAATCTTAAGGCAGGAAAATACTTTAGAGTTGATAGCGTCGGAGAACGCAGTTTCTTTGGCTATTTTAGAAGCTCAGAGTTCTCCTTTGACCAATAAGTATGCTGAAGGTTATCCTAAGTCCCGCTGGTATGGAGGGTGTAAATTTGTAGATGAAGCAGAGGATTTAGCCCGACAAAGAGCAAAATCTCTTTTTTCTGCTGAATATGCTAATGTCCAGCCTCATTCGGGGACTCAAGCTAATATGGCGGTTATGTTTTCTGTATTAGAAGTAGGAGATACTATCTTGGCTATGGATTTAGCCTGCGGAGGCCATCTCTCCCACGGCCACCCTCTAAATTTTTCGGGGAAATTCTATAAGGTGATTACTTATGGGGTAGATAGACAGACTGAGTTGATTGACTATGGAGAAGTAGAAGAATTAGCCAGAAGATTTAAACCTAAACTTATTATAGCTGGTGCTTCAGCTTACCCCCGGATAATAGATTTTCCCCGTTTTAGAGAGATTGCTGATAAAGTAGGAGCTTTCTTGCTGGTAGATATGGCTCATTTTGCAGGATTAGTGGCAGCTGGTCTTTATCCTAACCCCTGTGCTTATGCTGAATTTGTTACTGCCACTACTCATAAGACTCTGCGTGGTCCCCGGGGAGGGTTTATCTTAGCTAAAAAAGAATTTTCTAAGGCTATAGATTCAGCTTTATTTCCGGGAATTCAGGGAGGCCCTCTTATGCATGTAATAGCGGCTAAAGCTGTATGTTTTAAAGAAGCCCAAACTGAAGAATTTAAAAGTTATCAAAAAAGAGTCTTAGGGAATTGTAGGGCCTTTTGTGAAGAATTTAAAAATTTAGGTTTAAGGGTAGTTAGTGGAGGAACAGATTCTCACCTGCTTCTTTTAGACTTAAGGAAGATTGGAATTTCCGGCAAGAAAGCTTCTTTAGTTTTGGAAGATATCGGTATTACCGTTAATAAGAACTTAATTCCTTATGACCCTAAACCTCCCAGTCTAAGCAGTGGAATTAGGATAGGCACACCGGTAATTACTACCCGGGGTATGGGAGGAGAGGAGGTTAACCAGATTTCTCAGATAATCTACAAGGCTTTAACTTCTTTTGATAATCAGCAGGTTTTAAATAAGCTTAAAGAAGAAGTAGGAGAGTTAGCAAAGAAATTTCCGTTGTATCCCGAGATAGAGATTTAGAGTTAAAAGATGAAGAAGATGAAGAGACCAGGCTGGGATGAGTATTTTATGAAGATAGCTCATTTAGTAAGTGAGCGCTCTACCTGTTTAAGAAGAAAAGTAGGGGCGGTATTAGTAAGAGATAAAAGAATATTAGCTACAGGTTATAATGGAGCACCCCGCAATATAACCCACTGTGAAGTTACTGGCTGTTTGAGAAAAAAACTCAAAGTTCCTTCGGGAGAAAGACATGAGTTATGCCGGGGATTACATGCTGAGCAAAATGTCTTACTTCAGGCTGCTCTCTACGGAGTCTCTACGCAGAGAGCTTCTCTATATATTACCGTGACACCTTGTATAATTTGTGCTAAAATGTTAATAAATGCCGGAATAACTGAAATAGTCTTTGAGGGAGATTATCCTGACAAGATGGCTAAAGATTTCCTCAGAGAAGCAAGGGTAAAATTACGCAGGATTATAAAAAAGTAGATTAGAAATGAAGTGTCCTTTTTGCGGCCATAAAGAGGATAAAGTTATTGATTCTCGTTCAACTCAGGACGATTCCTCTATAAGAAGGAGAAGAGAGTGTCTTCAATGCGGCAAGAGGTTTACTACCTATGAATATATAGAAAAAATCCCTCTTATGGTAATAAAGAAAGATTCACGAAGAGAGCCCTTTGATAGAAATAAAATTTTGCAGGGTTTGATTAAGGCCTCTCAAAAAAGACCCATTAGTATGGCCCAACTTGAGTCTTTAGTAGAGGAAGTAGAAAAGGAGATTCAGAAAAAATACGACCGGGAAATAGAGTCAAAGGCAATAGGAGAATTAGTAATTCAGAGATTAGCCCGTTTAGATGATGTTGCTTATGTGCGCTTTGCCTCGGTATATCGGCAATTTAAAGATGTGAATGAGTTTATGCGCGAACTCAAGGATATTCTAAGTAAAAGAAGGCTCTCTTAATTAAAATTATTAAGGAAATGGTGGAAGTTGAAGTATCTAAAATAATAATTGATGAGAAGTCTCAAGAACAGGTAGTTGTTTTAAAGGAAAAACAAGGCTCAAGACTTTTACCCATAGTTATCGGGATAAATGAGGCAGCAGCCATAAGAATGAAGTTTGGCGGATTCACCCCGCCCCGGCCTCTTACTCATGATTTGCTTAAATCAGTAATTGATAACTTAGAAGCCAAATTAGAGAAAGTTATAATAGATAAGCTGGTAGATTCTACTTTTCATGCTAAATTAATACTAAAAACAGATAAAGGTTTAACCAGGAAAGTAGATGCCCGGCCTTCCGATAGCATTGCTTTAGCAGTAAGAGTAGGAGCGCCTATATTTGTAGAAGAAGAAGTCTTAGATAAATCTTCCTTTTTCTCTCCTTAGGATGAAGATTGGTTTAATTTCTGACACTCACGATAATCTCCCTTTAATTAAAAGGGCAGTGGAGTTTTTTAATGAGAGGAAAGTGGAATTGGTTCTTCACGCTGGAGACTTTATAGCTCCCTTTTCTTTAAAGCCCTTAAAAGAATTGCAGTCTCCCTGGAGAGGAGTTTTTGGAAATAACGATGGAGAAAGGAGAGGGCTTTTAAAAGCCTCAGGAGGCAAGATTGAAGAGGGGCCTTTATTTTTAGAGTTTGATTCTAAGAAGATAGCCTTAACTCACGAGTTTCAGGAATTACCTGCTGAGGTAATAATTTTTGGCCATACTCATTTACCCCAGGTAGAGAGGCGGGAAAATACCCTCATTGTTAATCCCGGAGAGGCTTGTGGCTGGTTGTCGGGAAAATCCACAGTAGCAATTTTAGATACTCTGAGCTTTTCTGTAGATATTTTTCCTCTTTAACTCTAAACCTTATCCAGCTAGTAGTTTACCTTTTAGCAGAAGTAGATTAAACCCAAATTTTCATTAGAAAAATTTGTCTAAAGGAGAAGCCCCTTCTTTTGAAGGGGCTGGGTGAAGGAAAATTTTAGCTAAAGGAGATAATCTTTCTTTATTTTTTCTTTTCTTAAAGCCCGGAAGATATTTACCTTTATGTGGGGAAATTCTTTTTTAAGGAGAGAAATAGTATTCTTAATAAGCAGTCTTCTTGAGTCTTGAGCATAGGGGCAATTGTGAATAAGAGGAGGGAAAGCAAACTGAGAATAGAATTTTTCTATCTCCCTCTTTTCTAAATAACAAAATGGCCTGATAATAGACAACTCTCCTCCAAAAAGCTCTATTACTGGCTTCATAGAACTTACTTCTCCGTGAAAGAAGAGATTCATTAAAATAGTTTCAACAATGTCATCTAAGTGATGAGCTAAGGCAATTTTATTACAATTTAACTCTTTAGCGGTTTGGAAAAGAATCTTCCGTTTATTCCAGGAACACCAAAAGCACCTTTTCTCTCCGGGAGTTTCTATATCTAACTGCTTAACTACATACTCTACCTCTTGTTCTCTAAAATATTCCTCAAGGAGATTCTTTTCTACCGGCATAAATCTTGATTCTATGAAACAAGCCTTTAGTTTAAAGTCAATAGGCACATGTCTTTTCCTCAAAATTAAAACCTTAAGCAGAGAAAGGCTATCCTTACCTCCAGAAACACCTACTAAAACCTTATCACCTTCTTTTATCATTTGATAGTCATTTATGGCTTTACCTGTCTTTTTGTAAATATTTCTTATGGCCCCTCTTAACTTTATTTTTTCTTGATTAACTTCTTGCATATTTTTTCAGAAGGAGTTTAACTTTATCTTTAGCTTTAGCCTTTAAGAGAGACTTTGCACTCTTATTCTTTAAAGACACCTCTAAATAACCGAAACTGCCTCCGCAAAGAAAGAGTTCGTCAATTTTTGCCTTCTGATAATAGGGATAAAACTTATCTATGTTTTTAGATTTTATCTTGAAGATAAACTCTTTATTCTTGGTAAAATCCTTAAAATCCTTTAAACTTATATTGGTAATTAAGTTCCCAAATCTATCAATGTAAATAACTTCTCCTGAAAGAATAGAACCTTTTATTTGAGGAGAAGGTATTTTTAGTTCTTTTATTCTTTCGCAAACTCTCCCGAATTTATCTATACTTATACCTTTAGATAAGTAGGCAGATACTGGAGAAAAAACATCCCGCCCCCAAAAAGTAAAAGAAACTTCCTTTAGAAAATACCTTTTATTTTCTAAACTGACTGCTTTTCTTAAACCATCTTCCTTAACCGCTAAACTTAAAACTCCGTTATCCGGACCTACAAAGTAGTAATTTTTAGTCTTAATAGCTAAGGCCTTTCTTTTTGAGCCTACCCCCGGGTCAACCACTACTAAAAAAATAGTATTTTTAGGAAAGAAATTAAAACTCTTATAGAGGAGAAATCCTGCCTCCCAGACATTCTGAGGAGAAACCTCATGAGTAATATCTACAAGATTTACCTTAGGGTTAATATTCAGGATAACCCCCTTCATTGCCCCCACAAAATTATCTTTAACTCCAAAATCAGTTAATAAAGCTATTGTCCTCATCGGAGTAAAACCTAAATCCTTTTTTCTAAAAATCTCTTTCTTTCAGCTAAAAGAATTATATCTCTCAGCTCTTCAGTGTTTTTAGCCTTAAGCCACTTCTCATCAAAATGTTTAGCTGAAGAAATTTGAGCAATAGCTGCTAAAGCCCGGAGATGAAAGTTTCTCTCATCTCTGCTCCCTCCTAAGATAAAGACTATTTTGACTGGCGGGGTTTCCTCAGAAAAAATTATTCCTTTCTTTGCTCTTACTAAAATAATCTTAAATTTATTTTCTCCCTCTACTACTATATGAGGGATAGCTAAACCTGTCCTTAATACAGTGGAAGAAGTTTTTTCTCTTTCTAAGAAGAGGTTATAAATATTTTCTTTATCTAAGTTAAACTCTTTAGCTAAAATTTCTGAAACTTTTTCAAAGAGAACTTCTTTAGAAATCTTCTCTTTGAAATCTAAAATTGGACTTTCTTTTATAAGGGCATCAAACCTGTCTTCAATTATCTGGTCTCTTTCTTTGATAATCTCTTTCAGTTCTTTAGAGAGTTTCCCCGAAGTGAGTTCTTTATTTAAAATCCTCTCAATCACGTGGATAAGAGCAAACTCTTTAATTTCTTTTACCCCTAAATAAAGAAGAAGGCCAATTCCTATCAGAAGAAAAGTTAGGATTAAAAGAAACTTTCCTATTTCAGCTAACAAGAGAAGACAACCCAAAATTCCCAGAATCTGCATTCCCGGATAAAGAGGAGAATAGAATTTAGGTTGATAATTATGGAGTTTACTTTCTCTCATAATAATTACCGCAATATTAGTAAGAAGATAAAGGATTATCAAGAGTTCAGAGGCAATTTTTACTAAGACTTCTAATCTGAGGAAAACAGCTACTCCCATAAATACCCCGGTAAGAAGCACAGAATAATAAGGAGTTTTAAATTTCGAACTTATCTTGCTTAAAAAAGAAGGTAAAAGCCCGTCTTTACTCATTGCCAAGGGATAACGGGCCGAAGACATAATCCCGGCATTAGCAGTAGAGATGAAAGCTAAAATTGCCCCTAAACTTAAGATTTTTGCTCCTGTGGAACCCCAGAATTTATAAGCTCCCTTAGAGATAGGGGTAAGGGTGGTAGCTATTTCAGAAGAAGATAAAAGCCCACTGCTAACAAAGACTACTAAACTGTAAAGAAGCCCCACAATAATTAAAGAAAGAAACATCCCCAAAGGAATATTTCTTCCGGGGTTTTCTACTTCTTCAGCTATACTATTTATCTTGGTTAAACCTCCGTAAGAAATAAAAACAAACCCGGCAGTAGTAAATACTGGAAGAATCCCTAAAGGGAAAAAAGGGACATACCTTTTAATATCAATTGAACCGAAGCCGAATACTACATAAAGAGTTAAAATTCCCAGCAGCCCAAAGACTAAAAATCTTTGAGCCCGGGCTGCTTCTTTAATCCCTAAGATATTAAGAAAGGTAAAAACAATACATAAAATTAAAGCTACTGTCTTTATTTCTAAAGAAAGGGGTAAAACCAATTCTAAATAAGCAGACATTCCCACGAGGGCCAGACTTGCTTTTAAGGCTAAAGAGAACCAGCTACTTAAACCTCCAAAGAAGGATACTAATCTGCCCATACTCCGGCTAATATAAAAGTAATCGCCTCCAGCCTTAGGCATAGCAGTAACTAATTCAGCTTGAGAAAATACTGTAGGTAAAGCGATAAAAGAGGCTAAGAGATAAGATAAGAATAAACCCGGGCCTACTTTAGGCTGAGCCAGGGCTGGAAGGACGAACAAGCCTGAAGAAATCATAGCTCCCGAAGCTATGGAAAAAATATCTAAAAGCTTCAATCTCCTAGTTAGTTTTTTCTTCATAACTTAACTTCTTCTATCCGATAATTCAGTTCTCCTAAACCTATTTTTTGAGCATACTCAAATTGAAATTTATATTCTACGTCTGGGTGGACTTCTTTAAAAACGTCTCTTTTTTCCTGTTGATTTAACAAATCCACGGTAGCCTTATCTAAAGAAAGAACATCACTACCTGCTAAAATACCTAAATCTTTCACCAGACTAACTTCTTCTTTAGATATACAATCACACTCTTTAGTGATAAACATAGAAAAGTTAACAAAAAAATGATTAGGACAACTATTTAAAACCGCCTTAGCATACTCTACCATTCTTTCTTGAAGAGGTTGGTAATTTTCTGACCAGACAATTTTTAAGGCCCCCTTAGGACATTCACTTATACACTGAGCACACCCTGTACATTTATCCTGGTCTATAAATATCTTCTCATCTTTTAAAGAAATTGCCTGGTATAAACAAGTATTAATACATTTTTTACACAATATACAAACCTGATGATTTACTCTGGGAGCTGTTTCACAATGTTGTTCCATTTTGCCAGCCCTGCAAGCACAGCCCATAGCTATATTCTTAATGCCCGCTCCAAAGCCAAAGAGGACATGGCCGGTAAGATGGGATAAAACTAACATAAAATCTAAATCTCTTACTAAAGAAGCAATTTTAGCCCTTTTAAAATGTTTGCCTTCTATATCTACCTCAAAATAATCTTTCCCCTTTAAACCGTCAGCGATTATTACCGGGATATTGAGAAGTTTAAAATTATGCTCAAAAAAAGCTAAATTGAAGTGGCTAACCGCATTTGTTCTTTTCCCCCGATAGAGAGTATTAGTGTCAAATAAGAAGGGTTTTGCTCCTATTCTCTTTATTTTTTCAATAAGATTTTTTATATACCAGGGTTTAATATAACCCTTGTTTTTGTCTTCACCAAAATGGATTTTTATCCCCACTAAATCTTTAGGCTTTATCTTGGAAAATAAAGGAGTTTTTTCTAAAAATTTTACTAATGCTTTAGGTTCTTTTTCAAATTCTCTAAGTTCTCTCCTCAAAAGATAAACTTTACTCATATTCTCCTTACCACATTATCTTTAACTTCAAATATTTTGCCTAAAAATTGCTCCACAATTTTTATATTAGTAAGAGTGTGGTTAGTTATTTCTGAAGTTTTGAAACTTCCCCTTGAGAAAGCTAAGTAAGGTATCAAATTATCAGCAAGGTGTCTGTCTACGCAGGCACCTGAACTTTCTTCCTGAATTAGCTTTTGAGAGGCTTCTCTTCCTACTTCTTCAGAAGTTTTTCTTCTTTCTCCTAAGGAGTCGCTCCAGAGCCTGGTCTTTTCAAAATAAAAACAAATATTTACTTCTAAACCTGAAGAGTAAGTCTCACTATAAAGGCATTCTCCTTCTACAGGAATATTTCTGTACCTTTCTTTTAAATTCTTCTCAGCCTGGGATAGAGCTCTTTCTGAAACTTTCCTAAGTTTTAAGTCTTGAGAAGCTATACTTAAAATTTTAATCTTGAGACTCTTTCCTCTCTCTAAAAAATTTAGAGCTTTAAGTTTCTGAGAAGCTACCCTTAATTTTACCAACCCTCCCCCTTTAGGGTAATAGCCTCTTCTTAAAATTTGTAAATCTGCCTTAATCTCTAAGAGAGGAAAGACTATGTAAGGGTAATAATCACAGGGTATAGCCCATTTACCGGCTGTGCCTCCTTTGATTTGTAGAGATATTTCTAAATTTTTACTGAAGATTATTGCCGGCAGAATTGCTTGAATTAAAAGACCTACAGAACCAGCAGTTCCAATATCTATGTTAAGAGAGACTCTGCCTTTAATCTGGTTAGGAAAAAATCTAATTTCTTGTGAACCTAAATAAGCTCCCTCAACTTGAGAAGAGAAAATCTGAGTTAAAGCCTTTATTACTGCTAAGTGCTGATTCTTAAGCCCGGGCTGAGGTCTTTTCTTTCTGATATTAAAAATTCTTACTGGCTTATTGGTTATTAGAGAAAGACTCAAGGCTGTCCTTAAAATCTGGCCTCCTCCTTCTAAATAACTTCCATCTACCTCTAACATCTTTAAGAGTTTTTTTGTTGTTGTTGGGTTATTTCTTCTTTTCTTCTTTAAATCTCCTATAATCCTGGATAATCTGGCTATGGTCAAAGGCAATATTTGGGGGTAAATTATTTAATTTAAATACTCCTACATTTTTAGCATCCGAAAAAGCTTTTAACTCTCCTTCTCCTTTTCCTATAAAGACTACTGAGGCAGTATGAAACCGGGGGTCTCTATCTGGTTGAGAATAGACCCGAAATTGGTAGAAATCTAAAAAATCCAAATTAGTTTCTTCCTTGATTTCTCTTACTACTGCTTCTTCTACCGATTCTCCTCTATCTACAAAACCTCCGGGTAAAGCCCACCCAAAGGGAGGGTTCATCCTTTCTACTAAAACAATACCTCCCTGATACTCCACTATTCCGTCTACAGTAAGGAAAGGGCCTTCTTCTATTTTTTTAAAAAGATGTTTAAGGTAGCCTAAGATATTTCTTCTAAAAATACGGTAGGCTCCTTGCTCAGGAAGAAGAAATTTTATACTCTTTAATTCAGGATTTTCATTCTCTCTTAAAAACTTAAATACTTCCTGAGCCATAATCTTAGCTAAATCTTTTAGAGAGAGTTCTTCTCTCTCATCTAAGCCGGGAAAAGAGATTGAAGTTATCTTTTTTTGTTGGACTAAATTCAAAATAGAAGACATAACTCTGCGTATTCTCAAGTCCAGAGGTTGAGGGTCTCTACTTTTTACTAACCCGTAAATTATATACTCTGATTCCAAGGCTTTAGCTGAAGTTATTAGAGAGGAACCTGCCTTTAAAGAAGAGGGAGAGATGCCAGCAAGAATTTTTTGAAGTTTGTCCTTTAGTTCTGAGGGCCAACCTCCACTAATCTCTAAAATATTTAAAGAACAGTCAATATAGACAACTTTAGCCTGGCTGTCGTCTTGGGTAAGGTGTTTTTCTTCCACCAATATTTGGGTATTTTTTATCTGCATCAGGCTCCTTTCTTAGGCAAATTCTTTATTTTTAAGCTTTTTAAAACCCAAGATGCTAAACCCCCAGGAAAGCAGAAGAGAAAAAACAACCCAGGCTGTTAAGCCCCAGAACAAAAAATTACCTATATTAATTTTTAGTTTTTCAGTTAAATTAAGGTAGATTATACCAAAAAAAATTAATAAAGTTAATGTTAAATAAGCTAAGTTAATTATTAAGTTAAGTAAACCCCCTAAACTTTCTACAGCTTTTAAGTGGGCTCTCCTAAAATCAGAAAAGTAAGCTCCTAATCCTAAAGAGATACAGCAAAAACTAAGACTACCCACACTTACTAATATTGAAGTAAGATAAAAAAATTCTTTTTTTACCTCGAGTATAATATTAGAGATTAATATCAAAATAAGAGAGATTACCATAAAAGAAGAAGATATTAACAACTTCTCTAAGTAAATTTTGCTTAAAGGGATGCTTGCTCTTTTAATCAGCCAGAAATTTCTTGCTTCTAAGCTCCATTGAGGAAAGACAAACCTTACTGTTAAGGTAGAAGAAATACAAAGCACACCAAAAGTGTTAAGGACAATAATTAAATATTTCCAGAGAGGGCCTAAGAAATGGTAAGAAAAATTTCTGAGGTTGAGAAAGTAAAAGAATAAAATTCCAAAGAAGACTATAAGTTGGAGATATTCCCGAGGTTCTCTTAAAAAATTCTTTATATCCTTGAAAAGAAAGAGCTTGAAGTAAGAAGGCAAAGGAAGTAAGTTTAAGAGAGAATCCCCAATATTTCTTGAAATCTTCTTCTTTGAACAAACAATACTCTGGCGGAAAAAGGCTTCCTTAAAAAATCTTCTTCCTAAGAAATAAACTATCCTCAACAATAAGAAACAAAGACTATAAAGATTCATCAAAAATATTAAGGAGTAGGTGGACTGGCTTTCTTCTAACTTAAGAAGGCCTTCAGCTATCCAGTAAGAAGGGAGAAGCCATAATTTAGACAGTCGGAATAAGAAAAAATCCTGACTGAAAAAATAGGAAGTTTCTGGAGAATGGGGCTTGGGAAAGAAAGAAAATAGAAAGAATATTGCTAAAACTAAGAAAAGAAAGAAAAATACCTTCTTTAAATTGAAAAATCTTAAAGATACTAAAGAAAAAATTACCCCGGTCTCACAAGAAATGATGAGAAAAGGTAAAAGATAAAATAGAGAGAATAAAAAATAAGAATTACCCAGATTATTTATCTTAGCGTAAATTAAAATAAATAAAATTAAAAGCAGGTAAGGCACTCCTGAAGAAATAAAGAAAACCTGGATAAGTTTTTTATTGAGAATTTTTTGCGGAGATAAGGGAAGAGTAAAAAGGAAATCTGTCTCTCTATTTTTGAGAGCCAGGCTGTAGAAAACTACAAAGCTACTCATCCCAATCATAAATAGGAGTATTAAGAAAAGAATATAGAAGGCTCTTTTTAAAAGAATTGAACCTAAACCTCCTAAGGAATCCAGGAATAAAAAACCTTCTAAGATTAAAAGATATATACCCACTATTGATAAACCTAAACCCAAACTTATAAATATGAATCTATAGGGATGGTCCTTAAAATATTTCCTGAGAATATTCCTTAAGGAAAGAAGTTCTACTTTAATAATTTCCATAATCAGAGATAGTTAACTTTAAAAATATTTCCTCCAAACTCTTTTGGGAAGTCTTCTCTCGGAGTTGAGAAAGTGTGCCCTGGGAGATTAGGCTCCCTTTGTCAATAATCCCAATAATATCTGCTAATTCTTCAGCAATATTCAATATATGGGTAGACATCAAGACAGTTGAGCCTTTATGGGTATATTCCTTTAAGAGCCTCTTTATAAGAGTTATAGAGTAGGGGTCTAAACCTACTAAGGGTTCATCTATCAGTAAAACTTGGGGGTCGTGAAGGAAGTTAGAAATATAGACCACCCTCTGTTTAATCCCGTGAGAACACTCTCTAATAAGGATGTTTTTAAGCTGGGAAAGTTTGAAAATATCTAAATAATAATCTATCTTTTTTCTTAAAATATTCTTTTCTACCTGGAAGATAGCTCCTGCAAATTCTAAAAATTCCTCAATAGTCAAATTCTCGTAAAGAAAGGGAGTATCAGGTATAAAACCTATAAATTTCTTAACTTCTGAGGAAGAGGTTATGTCTTGGCCCAAAATATAGATTTTGCCCTGAGTGGGTTTAAGTAAACCGGCTAAAAGTCTTAAGGTTGTGGTTTTACCTGCCCCATTAGGGCCTAAAAGACAATAGAAACAACCTTTCTTAATATCTAAATTAAGCTCTCTTACTGCCCAGACTGAGTCAAATTTCTTGGCTAACCCTGAGGTCTTAATCATAATCAGCCTCTATTACTTCTATTCTAATTTTACCTAAAAAATTCAAGAGTTTTAGGGGGTTATCTAAACCTCTAAACAATTTTATGTGGGTAGAGTCAGCTATTATCTGAGATAAGGCTACGTCAGTGTCAATCCAGCTTCCTACAAATACTGAAACCCAGGCATGGTAAAAAAATTTCCCTCCTTCATAAACTAAGCCGATATTTAGATAAGAGGGCATTCCTAAGCTTCTTAAAAAACTTACCAAAAGAAGGCTTAATTCCGTACAATCTCCCTGTTTAAGTTTTAGAACGTCTCTGCTTTCAAAAAGGGAAAAAGTAGGAACTCTCTTTATATTTTTATCTATCCAGGAAAATAACTTCTTTAGAATCTTAAGGGGGTCCTTTTCTTCTCCGGCAATAGAGTGAGCTAATTTTCTGATTTCTGAACAAGGCTCTCTTAAATATTCTTCTTTTATATCTAAAGACTTCAATACTTCCTCTTCCAAAGGCAAATTTAATATTTTGTCAGGGACTGTTTTCTTTATTGTTAAGAGGAGGTCTTTATCTTTTTTAATGGCTTTTTGATTGTAGAAATTAAGTTCTGACAGATTAAAGTCTGCAGGTAAACCTTTTATCCTTACCCTTAAAAAGGGGAGATTTTCTTTGTTAGGAATTAGAGAAGAAGGTATGCTGAAGGCTTTTATTAAATCTGCTCCTTTACTAAAGCTGAGATTGGCAAATACAGATGAAGGCTCTTCTTTAAGGAACTCCCAGCCTAAAAACTTAGCCTTGAGGAGTTTGCCTTTCTCATCGACAAAAACTTCTGCTTCCGAACCCGCCAATTCTAACTCTAATTTATAAGAGGAGATAGTTTTATCCTTTAGCTGCAGAGAAAACCTTCCTTTATTTTCTATTTTGAGAAGAATATCTTTGTCTAATAAAGGCTCAAAAAGAGGAATGTTTATTTTTTTCTTCAAGGGCAAATAATTAAAATAAAAAGGTAAAATCAAAGAAGTAGGTATTTTCTTACTTAAAATTTCTTTTTTTTCTTTCCGGGCAGGAGTAGTTAAGGAGAAAAGGAACCTGTCTGAAGAGACTTGCTTAAGCTCTTCTCTTAAAAAATAGTTACCGGCTTTAAGATTTAGTTTAAAATTCTTTAAAGAATACCCCTCGGATAACCGGGTTTGAATATTTATATTTATTCTCTGAGAGGTGCCCAGGAGAGGAAGGCTTAAGCTGGTATTATTTTTGAGAAGATACCCTTTGCCTTCCTTAATATTTAGAGCCTCCATATAGAAATGGGAATAACCTATAAAATCTTCTTTAAAATACACTCCATACCAACTGTCTTCAATTAACAAATCTTTAGGAAGAAATAAAGAAAAGCTTTCTTTGGGGAATATCTCCAAGGGAGCAAAGGAACTCTCAAGGTTAAAGAGAAAGAAAAAGGAGATTAAAAACCAGGCCAGGGCAATAGAATCTAAAAGTCTTGGGAGTATTTTAAACTTTTTTCTTCCGGACATATTTTATAGCCCAGTCTAAAGCTTCTTTCTTAGTCTTTATTTGGCCTAAACTTTGTTTTTCAGAAATCTTTCTAAGGAGCTCACCAATCAGAGGAGAAGGGGATATTTTTAACCTTTTCATTAAATCGTAGCCATTAACTAACTTTTTTAAAGGCTTCTCCTTTAATTTTTTAAAGTAATCTCTAATCAAAGAGAAAATAACTCTTTCGTGAGACCTTCTCCTTTGGGAAGAAGTCAAAGGCCCCCGGGTTGCCCTCCAGTCAGAAAGAGAAAGCAAAAGAATGGCTACTGCGTACTCTTGAGTATCCCGAAAATAGCGGTAAACAGCCTTAAGAGTAGGTTTTTTAACATCAGCTAAATAACCTGGTCTTAAGTGAAAGTAGATTAGTTTTTTTAAGAATTCTTCTTCCTTAAAAGAAAGTTTAAGTCTTTTACTAATAGTTTCAGCTAATTCCTGGCCAATCTTCTCATGTCCATAAAAGAGGGTTTTTTTCTTTCTCCTTATTTTAGCTAAAGGCTTACCAATATCGTGGAGGAGGCAGGAAAACTTTATAAGGTGAAGTATTTTTCTTCGCTGAGCTACTTCCTGATTAAGATAAGCAGAAATATCTTCGTCTTTTTTAAGTTTTCTCTCTACTAAAGACTCAAAACATCTTAAGGTCTCTAAAGAATGTAGCCAGACGTCTAAATGGTGGTAAGGTCCCTGATTCAGGCCTTTCATTGGCTTTATCTGGGGCAGGATTTCTTCTAATACTTTAAGAGAATCCATAGATTTTATAATTAAATAAGAGTTATCTGCTGAGAAGATTTTAAATAACTCTTCAGAAATTCTCTCTCCGGCTACTGAGTTAAGAAGCTTTCTATTTTTCTTTATTAACTCCTGGGTATTTTTATCTATCTTAAACTTAAAAAGAGCAGCCAGGCTAAAAGCCCGTAATATTCTTAGAGGGTCCTCGGGGAAGGAAAGAGAAGAACTGCACCTGATAACCCTTCTTTTAAAATCTTTTTGAGCTCCTAAACAGTCAATAATTTCCATGCGGGGTAAAAGGTCTATCTTTAAAGCTAAGCTATTAATAGTAAAATCTCTCTTTTTTAAGTCTTCAAATATATCTTTGCCCCTGAATTTACTAAAATCATAATTTAAGAATTTATTCTTTCTTTTTACTACTACCCGCACATTTCTTAAAATCTTATCTAAAACTACTAACCTCCCTCCCACCAAAGAAGAAAAATCCCTACTAAACTTAAGAGTTCCCTTGCTTACTGCAAAGTCAAAGTCAGGTTTCTGAATCTGGCCAAAGA
>QNCG01000012.1 GCA_003644445.1 Candidatus Duberdicusella sinuisediminis
ATCTTTAGTGTGCTGAAACTCCTTTGCTAACTTGCCTATATGCTCTCCAAAATATAGAGAATAATAACGCCCTTTTCCTGAACGAATTATTACTATATCTTTAAACCTGTCTAACTCTCCTTTTTCCCAGGTCTGAATATGGATAGATTCATTAAGCTTATCTTTATATTGTTCAAATGCTTTCTCTAAATCCTGAAGAGAAGAAGCCTCATACTTCTTGTAAGTAGTATCTTTATTTTGAGGATTCCAGGCAGAGCGATAAGCCTTAGCTACAGGCTCCCACTGAGTAAGGTCGCGGTTATAACGTTTTATTAAATTTCCTTCATTATCATAATCATAAAGAGTAAGTTTGGGCTGAAGATGTTCTAAATCCATGGCGGTGGCTTCAGGACCATAATACTCCTCCCGCAAAGGAACAACCCTTCCTCCTCTTAAACCAAAAGGTTCACCCTGGGTAATCCCTAACCCTCCTCCATATTGAGTAGCTCCCTTAGTTAAAATTCTCTTCTCAAACTTACTCAGCTTCAACCTCTGACTACTCTGACCCTCGCTATCCTTCCCCTGCTTACTTAAAGCTTCAGGATTAGTCAAAGGTATAACTTTTCTAAAACCCCCTTCTTCAAAAAATCTTACTGTAGCTAAAGGCATCATCTCCCAGTCACTGCGGTAGATAACCTCCAATTCCCGGGCAGGTAAGGCTCCTTCAAGAATAGGAAGATTTGAGTCTTTCATCTGGGTAAGTGTATCTATCATTCCCTGGACATTCTTCTTGATTATTTCTGGAGGAGTACCAAGTTTTCCTAAGAGTTGAGGAAAGCTCCAGCCTCTTTTCTCCAGCTTCTTGCTTGCATCTGGGTATTTAAAATCCCCCTTATCAATAGCTTGAATAATAGGATTAAGTATATCTTTAATAGCCTTATCAGCCCACTTTCTAAATTCCTGAGAATCTAAAATAGGTTTGGGAGAAAGCAGCTCTTCAGCCTGAGCTAAAAGGTCTTTTCTTAATGATTCAGGCACTCCCCTGTCTTCTAATTCTCTCTTAAATTGTTGAAGATTCTCCACAAGATACTCTCCCATCCTTAAACCAAATCTTAAATCATCCTCAGAAAAGTGGGCCCGCCTTATCCCCTGTCCAGGCACATAAGCTTTCACTTCATACCACTTTGAGCCTCCAATAACTGGAGCCAATACCTTAGAGTAAATCTGACCTAAATTATCAGAAGCAACATAATAGCCACTGCTGTCAAAATTTCCGGCAATGACATCGCAGGGTGAAATTCCCCTTCCCACTGTCTGAGCAAAATTTGACCAGTGCATTACATTGTTGATTATATTTAAAGCCGGCTGAACGCTGAAACCATCCTGCTCCCAGGCATATTCGCCAATCCGGGAAGAAGCTCCTAAGGTAGGCAGAGCATTGGAAGCAGACTGTCCAAGATTATACCAAAAATCCTCAGCGAAATTGGAAGGGAAATTTGTATTTTTCCAATTAAGATCAGCCATATTTAATTGGGCTGGCTTCCCCTCTACCTTGACAAATACCTCCGTTAAGTTCTCATTCCTATTTTTAACATTTTGCAAAACTTCTTCTCTTCCTCCCAAGAATTCTCTTCCTGTAGCCGTCCCCAAAGCACCAGCAACTATGTTAGTTAAGCCTGCTAAACCCGGATAATCTATTCCCCTGTTAAGATGGGCAAAACCTATTTTTGTTCCGGCAGTAAGAGCTCCAGAAAGAATATACTGAGGCAAATCTTTAACATAATTCTCCAGAGGAGTAGGAGCATTTTCCTTAGGAGATACACCGGTAATCTCAGGAGTAATGTAAGTATCTACTGCTGCCTGGGCAAAGCTTCCAGCTAAACCTCCAGCAAAACTGCCTACAGCCGAAGCAACCCGATTTATTAAAATATCACCCTTCTTGCGGGCATCATTATCATAACCCAAAGCTTCAGATACTCCGGCTTCCACTAATGCCGAAACTGCAATCCGGGGAACTGTGGTTATTAAAGCTCTTCCTACGCCCATCTGGGCAACCCTTCCCCAGGGATTAACTAACTGCTGAAGGCCAGGTAAAGAAAAGAAAGAAAAATTAGACCCAGAGCTTTCAGGAACTACAAAAGTATGGGTATTGGCATATTTGGCGGTCATACCTGAAGTAAGATAAGGATTATCTTCAGATACTATACCACTATCTATTGCCTGAGTGGAAGTAGATAAAGTAGGTGCCGGGCTTACAGAAATTGTAAAAGTATGGGTATTGGCATTTTTGGGAGTCACGACAAGATAAGGATTATCTT
The DNA here is from genome assembly GCA_003644445.1 of Candidatus Duberdicusella sinuisediminis. GTDB lineage: Bacteria > Omnitrophota > Gorgyraeia > Duberdicusellales > Duberdicusellaceae > Duberdicusella > Duberdicusella sinuisediminis. Next base: position 2,298 of record QNCG01000012.1, read on the forward strand.
CAGATACTATACCACTATCTATTGCCTGAGTGGAAGTAGATTTGGTAAAGCCGGGAACACCTGCTGCCGAGGCTCCTAAAGAAAGACCAAATCCCACTCCAAGACCGGTTAACATTCCTCCTGCTGAGGCTAAAGCCGGGTGAGCACCTGCCTTAGATAATTCATAAGACACTCTTCCTCCGGTATAGGAGGAAGCAAAGGTTATCCCTGCATTTACTGCTGAATTTAATATTACATTTCCTATGCTTGAACCTCCGGCAGCTCCTGCTGAACCTCCAGCAGATCCTCCAGTGGCACCTCCAGCTGATCCAGCTAACCCTCCAACCACACCCGCAACAAAACCAGTTGCTGCTCCGGCTATTGCTCCGGCAAGTATGCTGGTTTTGGCAATCTTATCCCGGCTGTAGCCCTGAGAATAGCAGTAAACACCGACATAAGTAGAAGTAATAGTCCCTACTGCTGCCGGAACACCGCCAACACCTACGCCTACAGCAGTTACTGCTGCAGATATTGCTCCAGCAGTAAAGGCTTTAGCACTGCTCATTCCGCCGGTATTACCTTTGCGGGCAAAAGAAAATTGCTGGAAAGAAAAAGTAAGAATCAAGAAGCAAGTGAAGAAGAAAATGAGAGGAGAGCTCTTTAGAGAAGTTAAACTTCCCCCTTTCCCCCAATTAGCTATGTGGCTTCTTCTTACCAGCTTCATTTCAGAATTCACAACCCTAAAATAAAACCGGGTTGTCAAAACTTTCAAGTTTCGGCAACCCGGCTCTTCTTAAGACCAGTTATAAAAAACTTCTAAAAAGTTAACACTTCTTTGAAAGAAATTCTTTCCTCATTTCTGGTCTTAAGCTCCGTGGCTTTCCGCTCCCGACATAACTTCGGGGTTGGCTTTATCGCTCTTGAAAGCGCTTAAATTATAACATATTTTTCAAAAAAAAATCAAGAGAAAAATAAACATTTTATTATAAAAATTGAAAAGTTTTCATAAAGTATTTATTAACTATCCTAAAAAATAAACTTCCTTTCTTTTTTCACCTAAAGATACTAAACTAAAAATCCTAATTTCTAATTTTGTGGACATTTATAAAAGTAAGTTCTTAATTATCAAAGAATTATTTAAAAACAAACAAATTTTGGGAAAAGAACTTTATAAGTATAGGTCCAGCTACTATTATCATAACCACAGGCATTATGCAAAAAATCACCGGGATAAGCATCTTTATAGGAGCTTTTAAAGCCTGCCTTCTCCCCCTCTGTTTCCTCCTCATCCGGGAATCATCAGAAATTATTACAAATACTTCTTCTACGGGAGTACCCATCCTATCAGCCTGAATAAGGGTCCTCACAAAAGAAGTAACATCAGGGATATCTAAGTTTTTAGACATATCCCGAAGAGCCTGAACCCTAGACTTTCCTATACTAATTTCTTCCAACACATGTTTTAGTTCCTCAATCATAGGGTTGGGGGTAGTCTTTTCAATTACCCATCTTACAGCAGCCATAAAGTCTAAACCTGCACCCACGCATAAAGAAAGCAAGTCTACAGTCTCAGGTAAAACCCTGGCTATAGATTCCTTACGTTGTTTAATTTTCTGAATTAACCATAAATCAGGAAAAATAAAGAAAAAAACTATTGCTCCTGTTACTATTAAAGGTTTATTGAAACTAAATAAATAAACTATCAGCAAGGCGAAAATAACAAGTAATTCTTTTAAAGCAAAAAACTCACCAGGAGTCCAAAGTATCTTAGCTAAAGACAACTTCCGTTCTATTTTTTCATATAAACCTACCTTTTTAAGCAAAAGATTATTTAAAGGAGAAAATATCCTCAGCACAAAATTTGCTTTGTATTTTCCCCCTTTTTCTCTTTTCAACCTCTGATAAATAGATACCCTCTCTTCAGGATTAAGGACTTTATAAAAAAGAAAAATTGCCACCAATATTACTAAATAAACTAAATAAATCATTATATCCTTACTATACTAAACTTTCTCAATAAGAATAAAGCTAAAAGGTATAAGACTCCCCCTCCAATCAATAAAATCTTTCCTAAATCTGTCTCAAACATTACATCGAAATGGTGAGAATCAACTCTATATACCCACAAAACAAAACCTACGGGAAGAAGAGAGAGAATAATTGCTTGCACCTTAGCCTGAGTGGTAAGAGTAACCACTTCCTCTTTTATCTCTGCTCTATCTCTCAAAGTAGTAACTAACCTTGAAAATACTTTGGTTAAATCGCCTCCGGTTTCTCTGGCTACCAATATGGCCGAAACAAATAGGCTCAACTCCTCAGAAGGCATCCTTTTACTTAATCTTATTAAAGCCTCCTCAATAGATACTCCCAGTTTTATCTCTCTCAGCACTAAATTGAACTCTTGAGATAGAGGGGGGGTAGTCTCCTCTACTAAAACCTCAAAAGCTTGAATTAAACTTAAACCTCCTTTAAGACAACTGGAGAGAATCATTAAACCATCTACAAGCTGTTTTATGAATTTTACTCTTCTTCTGGCTACTATCATCCGTAAAATAGCCATAGGCAATATGAATCCGGAAATTATCCCCAAACCTAACCCTATCCATTTAAAAAACCACGCTCCCAATAATCCTAAACCTAAGGGTAAAAGTCTCAAAATTATAGTAAGTTTCTTTTCCCTAATAAACACGAAGATATCTTCTAACTTATCAGCTAACCTCTCAACTTTCTTGCTTTGTCTATTAAGCCACTTATCAATAAACCAGGGCACAGCCATATAGAAAAATAAGGAAGCGGAGGCAAAAGACAGAAAATAAGCTAAAACTAACTTAGGGTTCATAACTACTTCTCAACTATTTAATTGTGGTATGACCAGATGAATATACCTCGCCCTGGCCAAAGACATCAACTGACTGGCGCCACTTGCCAGAAATAGAATTACGGATATAAGCAAACATAGCGATTAAAGCTAAAACGCCTGCAGCAATTAATACAGTATATTCTAAAATACTCTGATATTTCTTCTTGTTCATTTTCTATATAATATACTTACTACTCTGCCTTCTCCCTGAGGGTTTTCCATTATTACTATGGTTGCCTCTCCGTAAGGACCCTTAAAATAGAGGTTATAGGCTGAGGTTAAAACATCTAAGGATACAGGGGGACCTTGAGGCAGCTTCCCGGTTAAATTTTTAAGTTCATCTCCCAACTGAGAAGAGGAAATTTCAGCAGTCAACTTCCAGTAATGATAATCCATATTTTGTTTGTAGAATTTTTTTAATTCCTCTCTTGACTGGCTGCACTTATAAACTATATTAACCATAAAAGGAGCGTCATTCTTAACATTAACCAGCCTGATACTTCCTGGAGGGCGGGGTATAAACTCTAAATCCTCGCCCGGTAAATCTTCAGTAATACTATCAAAATTCTGGGCGGTGCTACCCGGCGAAGATGTTAAGGAATTATCTGAAGGAAAACCACCTCCACAGGTAGAGCATCCTTCACTGGAGATAGCAGACTGATTATAGACAGAGGCTACGACAGTTACGCCAGGAAAGTCTCCCTGAGCTTTCATTATCTGAATATTTATAACCTGGCTTTTTTTTGTATATTTAAAGAACCCGGTACTGGCTTGCTGGAATTCTTCACTGGCTTTAGTAAACCCTTTATCTTTAAGGACCCTGTCATAAAAATCTATAAGGTCAGCTTCAGTTAAGGTAGTCTGGAAAACATAGGCTTTTATATCCTGGCCAGATACATTAACCTTCTGTTCTCTTTGATAAAAAGTGGAAGGAGGCTTGAGGAAAGAGAAATCCTGAGTATAACCCAGAAAATTTAAACCCATTAAAATAATAAATATTATTAAAGGCATAATTTTACTTCGTGGAAACTAACCGAGAATCATAAGTATGGTCACTCCATGGCCGCACTGAACCACCATAAGTTTCAGCTTGAGCATAGCTTTCTATGGTCCCATACCTCATCTTCCACAACCCAAAGTCTCTATCTGAACGATATTTCTGAGTAGTTACTCCAATCGGGCCGTTTTCATGGCTAACTCCGGAGAGAGCAGCTATAAAAGGCATAGGCAAACAAAGACAGCCGTGGCAACACCCAAAAAGCCCCCTACCTATCACCACTACTGGCCGCCATAAAATATGGGGAGTAGGAGTAGGAACGGGGTCAAGGATTACCTGAGCGTAATTCTGGCCATACCTGTCATCCCAAGTATACTTATGAGGGGGATTTTTATATTCTTCATCATCCATCCATTGAGAAAACCTGCTTTTCTTTAACAACCACTCTTCATAAGACTCTCCAGAGGTATGAGGTTTTACTTCTTCTATCCCAATATTCTGAAAAGCATAACTATAAGCTGTCTCTCGGACATTACCAGGAATCTTCCCAGCCATAGCCTTAGCCAGTAAATAAAGAGCTAAAGCTATAGCCATAAAGACAGCATACATTCCCCAGGCGTACCAACAACTCCTACAAGAAGCAAGGACAGCAGCTGCGGCCAGATAAAAACCAAACATATTATCGCTGTGAAAACCTAAATTCATTAACCCTTGTCCATAGACAGTTGCTCCAGCTAAGGCTCCAGCATCAGCAGCATTAGAGGTATCGGTTTTAAAAAGACCAATTCTGGCAATATTTACTGTAATCATAATAAGCAGGACTACTATAGCAATTGAAGCTATTAAAAAAGGAGCTATCTGCCCCTTAAAATAATTTATTTTCTCTTTAGAAAAATATATAAACATCTTTATAATTTTAGCATAATAATTTGATTAATGATACTAAAAAATTCTAAACCCTGCAGGGAATTGCCGGTTTTACCTCTACATATTTTAATTTAAGCTTTACCCTTCTTCTGCTTCCTTTTTTACTTTGAGTAACTCTATCCAGCTTCTAAATCTCCTTATCTCGTTTCTGAATAACGCCTCTCCTCCCAGTCCGTTAATTTCTAAATTCCTTCTCTCCTAGAAACTTTCTAAATTATCTTTCCCTCTCTACTTCTACTTCGGGAATACCTTTAAATACCCAGTCCTCTGTTAGATACATTGCTGAATAACCCTCAGGTAGCCATTGACCAGGACTTCCTTCAGGATTGCCGGCGGCTATCCTGGTTTGCTCATAAGGAGGCTGTCTATTAGCAAAATCAGCATTAAAAAAAACCCAGATACGGGTAGTCCCCAAAATAAGCATGGCTAAAGCCACAAACATTAAGATGAACTCTATTACTACCTGGGATTTGTTCTTTACTGATGAGGTGTTTGCCATACTCTTGCCTTATTTTTATTATACTGACTTACAATTTTCCATTCCCAAGCAGGGTTATACTCATATTCATCAGGGTCATCGCTATTTTTTCTCCAGTTAAACCTGCCGTAAAGTGTGGTAATTACAGTATCCTTAACCTCAGCCTGCTTAGAAGTGGTTACATTCTCAGGTGACTCCTGCTTGGTAAAATTTAAGCTGTAATCTTCTGTAGATTCACTCTCTACTTTATAAATCTCTACAGGAACTTTTACATCAATTTCATCTCCTTCATCAGTTTCTACTTCCTTCTTTATTATAGGCAACTTAATTACTTTTCCATCTACCTCATAATAAGCATAATTTCCCTCATCCTTTGTACCCTCAGGTCCACATACACCGTTGCACCACATAACTGAAGCACTGGCATTAACCTCGTTTCTTCCTCCCTTAAAAGGCTGCTGAATATCTAAATTACGCCGGTGCCTTAAAATAGTATAACTAACTGAACCATTTGTATCATGAGCCTTTTTCAAAGCTTTCCTAAAGGCTTCCATCTTAAGAGAATGTTGTTGATTTAAACTCTGACCATAGGATATAAGCACTCCCAGAGCAAAAATTAAAAGACTCCCGAATATAGCCATTTCTGCTGAAGCCTGAGACTTTCTTCTATTCAAGCCAATCCTCAAACCCATCTCCTACACTCCTTTGAGTTAAGCTGGTTTTAACAACCTGTTGAGTATCAGCACCCTGAACATAATTAGAAATAACTCCTTTGTGCTCATGATGAATAACCCGGGAATAAGTATCTGTATTTTCTTCAGCTTCTGTCTCATCCCCTTTGTAATGCAAAGCTATACTGCCCTGATAATCTCTACTTCCTATAACCTCACCTTCTCCATTAAATACATTCTCAGTCCACTGGGTAGGTCCTTCTTCAGTCCAAATAGCTAAATTACTTACCTGCTTTATTCTCTTAGCAAGGATTCTTCTAAATATTGGGCTAGTAAAAAGGATAACTGTGGCTACTGTCCCAATAACTAAGGTCCAAGATAATATACTTTGAGATTTTCTATAATTCATATTGCTTTTTACTTTATTACTCTGGCCAATCTTCTGTAGCTAAAGCATCAACTGCTTCTTTAGAAACAGTCTTAGTAGTCCAATCATAGCCATCCTGAGAGGTTAGGTCTGTCCGGGTTACTCCCTCTTTAGTAACAACGTGAGTATGGGTTCTGGTTTCAGTAACTATTAAAGAAGTGGTGTGTCCCGGTGAATATTGACTACCTACCTGCTCCATCTGAGTTTTAATCCTTCCCTGATAAGCTCTTTTTATAAAATTCTGACCCATCAAAAGAGCAAAGACTATTACTGAAAACAAAACTACATATTCCAGAATACTTTGTGATTTCTTTAAACTCATATCTTCCCGGTAAACTTAATTAAAAATTATTCCCAAGAGCCTTCTAAAGAAAAATCATTAAAAGCAGAGGTATCGTAATCATCATATTCGTAATCTTCCTGAGTTAAAGCATCGGTTTGCCTATATCTCTGAATCTTAGTCTCTCCGCCTGTTCTATCTACCCGGGAATAAAGGTTTGCTGATTGAAGGTCGTGCACACCCTCACCCTCGCCAGTAATGAAATTGTCCGCATTCCCCTCAGTATTTATATTCTCAGTGATTACCTGGTCACTCTCTAATACTTCTTTATAATGCTCCTGGCTGTTGCTAAAAGACCAACCTTCATTACTTATACTCTCACCTTGCTCTTTAATATAACCTTGAACTCTTCTCTTTAAAAATGCCTGGCCAATTATAATTGCTGCTACTATCACTGAAAAAAGGGTGATATACTCTAAAGAACTCTGGGCTTTTCTAAATTTAATCAACATCCTAATCCTCCTTTTAAAATATTATTAATATTGATTATTCTTCTAGAGTATCTACTTCTATAGTTGTTCCTTCTCTCTTTTGCTTAGTCTTATATATCTTCTCCTCAGCACCACCTTTTTTAACTACTCTTTCGTTTAAGTAATCCTGAGCACTTACAACAGTATCATAATGTTGCTGTTCATATTCAGGAAGAGCCTCAGTTCCATAGCTGCTTAGGTCAATATCTCCTCCTGTAGTCTGGTCATCATAATAGCCCAAAGCCTGCTGAGCCTTCTTCTTTAAAGCACCTTTAAGAAGAACCTGACCCACTGCTAAAAAAGCAATAACTGCTGTGAATACTAAGGCGTATTCGGCTGTAGATTGAGCTTTTCTTAACTTAATTAACATAATCAAACCTCCTTTTAAATTTAACTTTTATTCTTCAGTTGAGAAAACTCCTACATCCATGCTATTAACTGCCTTATCCACTGTAGCCTCAGCTTTCTCTTTGTAGTGGGTAGTTAACTTACTCTTTAAGGCTGAAGCTACTAAAATCATAGCTGCCACCACTACTGAAGCAATTAAGGTGTACTCCACGATACTCTGAGCTTTTCTCTTTAACATAAATATACCTCCTTTTTACTATCTTACTATTCCCCTAATAACTGAGAAAGCTTAGAAGTAGCGTCCTGCATAGCTTGATTTGCATCTTGAAGACCTTTTTCCACGCCCGAACGAATGTTTCCTAAGAAACCTAACAAAGCTGCAATTATAACCGCAGTTATAAGCACATACTCCAATAAACTTTGAGACTTCTTAATCATTTACCACCTCATATTCTACTTCGTAAGCATTACTCTGGGAGACCTCTTCCTGGATCTGCTTTAACCGGGCATTTATTGAACGAAATACATACTTATTCATTAGCATAAAGGCAGCTACTACTGCTATGAATAAAACCGCATATTCAAAAATACTCTGGGATTTTTTTAAACCCATTTTATTCTCCTAAAATTCTTCCTCTTACCTCTTCAAAGTGATTCTCAAAAATATTTGTCCGGGCATTAGAAACAAAAGAAAAAGTTAAAAAAGTGCAAGAGACTACGATTATAAAAAGGATAATGTACTCTAATAAGGCCTGGGTTCTTCTCTTTCTTCTTCCCATAACTTTAATTCTTTCTAAAAATTGGAGATAGTGTTTCTTCCGCCTCCCTAAGGCTACCAGGAGAATATAACATATTTAGAGAAGAAAAATCAAGGTGAGAAGAAATAAACCAGGGATTTTTTGAAAGCGCTTACAGAGAAAAAAAGATAACTTTTCTCTGTCTAAAGAATATATCTGCTTCATTAAGAAAGGCTAAAATCTCTTGTAAAAAACCGGCCTCTTCTAAGAAAACCCTCAAGAAACCAGGTTTCTTTTTAGAGATTCTTCCCTTTAATCTAAAAATACTCTCCCAATTTTTAAAACTCTTAGCCCTCCCTAAGAGGTATTTATGGTAAAAGTAATCCTTTAAAAATTCTCCTAAAATAGTAAAAAAATTCTTAGAATTAAGAAGAGAGATAAATGAAGAAACTTTCTCCTCTAAAAAAGGGGGGATTTTATTGAAACTAAAATGACTTATAAGTTCTAAATCTCTCAACAAGCCTTTCTCCAAATAAGGAAAAGACAAGGTATAAAATTTAACTAACCTTTCTAAAGAAAAATTAGTATTAGTGAATATCCCCCAGCAAAAGTCTTCTTTCTTCTGTCTTTTTATGAGGACAAATCTTTTTCTAACTTCTTTAATATCAATTAGTTGTGAAGATTTTATCTTAAATTCTCCCGCATATATCCTCTCTTCTAATCCCGGTATTTTAAAATTAACAAAAGGAGAAACTCTTTGAACTCCTCCCTTAGCAGCAATCTCCTGAGGTAAAAATCCTAATATGAAATCAAAAGAAGGAATATTCAGCCTTTCTAAAACTTGAGCTCTTCTTCCTATAGCTTCTAAACTCTTCACCCCTGAAGAAAGACTTTTGAGAAGCTGAATAAAAGAAGGAGGGAATTTGCCAAAACAGGATATTCCTAAAATTATAAAAATAGCTTCCTCCTCTAAAATCTTTTTGAGCTTTTCCTTTACCTTTATAAAAGGAAGAAAGAAAGCAGATGGAATAATCTCTTTTTCTCTCCATAGACTGCGAAACTCAGGGTCAATGTAAATAGAAAAACCGTTTTGAAAAGTTATTCTCAAGGAGTGCACCTCCTTTAAGAGAAAAGAAAATTCTTCTTTCAAAAGATAAGAAAGCTCTTCTCTTTTGAACTTATTAAGAAAGTGTCTCAAAACCTTAGCAGAAAGAGGCTTATCTAAATTAGAAAAAAAGGTTAAGTCTTCTTCTCCTAAACTTTTGAGAATTGAATTATAAGTAAAGTAATCTATTAAATATACTAATTTATCTGGGGAATAGTGAGGAAAGACTAAGCCGATACTCTCTTTCAATACTTGAGAAAGGCAGATATCGGATTCAGCAGATTTTAAAAGAAGTAAACCGCAATTATCTACCTTCTTTATCTTTAGGAAAGGAAATTCAGATTTTCTTCCTTTCTTTTCTTTTAGACCTTCGGAAAGCAGCACTTTATTTATTAAAGATTTGGAAACCTTCAGGGAGTATTTATCTTTCAAAAGAAGGCTTAACTTCCTGCAACCTAAGAGAGGATGGCGCTTCTTCTCCTTGAGAATAAGGGATTTTATTTCTGGGGTGAGCTTCTTTTTCCCCATAATCTAGCGATAAAAAGAGGCAATTATTCTTGAGGAGTAAAAATTTCTCGAGGAACTTCTAAACCCTTAGCTTTCATTTCTTCGAAAAAGGAAGGAATGTAGCCAGTAGCTGTAAAATCACCCAAAACCTTATTTTCTTTACCTAAACCTGTCTGTCTGAATATAAATATATCCTGTAAATTAATATGAACCTCATCTAACATCCCGGCAACTTCAGTAATCTGAACCACCTTTCTTGAGCCATCGGATAATCTTGCTGTATGAACTATTAAATCTATGGCTGAAGCAATCATTTCTCTGATTGCCCTTATAGGAAGTTCAACCCCTGACATCAAAATCATCGAATCTAATCTTATTAAAACATCATGGGTAGAATTAGCGTGGATTGTGGACATAGAACCATCGTGACCAGTATTCATCGCCTGAAGCATATCTAACACTTCTTTTCCCCGGCACTCGCCTACTATTATTCTATCTGGCCTCATTCTCAGAGAATTTCTGAATAAATCTCTTATAGTAACTTCTCCCCTTCCTTCAATATTAGGAGGTCTGGATTCCAACCTTATCCAGTGTTTCTGATTAAGCTTGAGTTCTGCCGAATCTTCAATAGTAATTATCCTCTCCTTTTCAGGGATATAGGAAGACAAAATATTAAGAAAAGTGGTCTTCCCTGAACCTGTTCCTCCCGAAACTAAAATATTTTTCCTAGACTTTACTGCGGCCTCTAAAAATTGAGCCATAGAAGGGCTGATACTTCCCAACCTGTCTATTAAATCACCCATCGTAAACCTTTGTCTGGCAAATTTTCTGATAGTTAAGGTAGGTCCGGTCAAAGATAAAGGAGGGATTATTGCGTTTACCCTTGAACCATCAGGAAGACGAGCATCTACATAAGGAGAAGACTCATCAATCCTTCTTCCCAGAGGAGCTAATATCCTTTCAATAACCACTCTCACCTGCTCATTAGAAGTAAATCTTTTACTGGTAAGCTCGATCTTGCCCTCTCTTTCAATATATATCTGGTCTTTATTATTTACCATTATCTCAGTAACAATTGGGTCCTTTATTAAATCTTCTAAAGGACCTAAGCCTAAGGCTTCGTCTATAATCTCTTTGGTTAATTTTCTTCTTACCTCCAAAGAAGAGAGAAAACTGCCAGTTTCTTGGGCCAAAATATTTGCTACAATTTTTTCTGCATCTTCTCTTAATTTTTTAGACCTCTGGGGATTTAAAAGAATTGACTCTACGGGCAATCTTCTTAAGTCTAACTCTTCAATTAATCTCTGGTGAACTTTTTTCTTAATCTCTACTATAACATCTTCTTCCTCACTTATCTCCATCTTCTTCAAAGGCTCTACTAATCCTAATCTTGCCCAAAAATCTTCAACCACGGTCTCTTCTTTTTCTTTTTTAATCCTCAATTCTGTCAACTCCTTATGAGGGATGTATAAACCTTCATCTTCCAACATCTTAGAAGCCAAATTTTTCAAGGCAATAGCTATCTTACTATGAGGACTATCTTGAATTACGGGAACACCTCTATTTAAAGCTAAACCTACAACTTTACCCTCTGAAGGAAGAGTACCCAACAACTCTACAGGCATCAAAAGCTTAATCTCTTGAAGACTCACTGCTCCTTTACTCTCAGCTCGATTAACTATCACTCTCACCATCTTTAAAGGAAAACCCAAACTTTGAAGTGTATCTAAAACCCACTCGGTCTGGTATACTGAAAGAATATCCGGAGTAACTACTAAGAGAATCAGGTTAGATATACCAAAAATTTTTAATAAGAGATCAGTTAAATTTTTCCCTCCATCTATAATAATAAAATCAAAGCCCAACTCTCTAAAATTACTTAAGATACTCTCAATATACAAAGGTTTAAGATGAGGGGTGCTTCTTAAAGATAAGACCCCGGGAAGAAAGTATAAATTATTGTTTACTTCTGAGAAACATTCTCTTATCTTCTCTTCATTCTTTTTTAAACTTTGCCAATTTCCTACCATATCTACTAAAGCTCTCTTGGGATGAAGATTCAACATTTTAGCCATATCTAAAGGCCCCCCTAAGTCTAACTCTAAAAGGAGAACCTTTTTGTTAAGGAGAGAAAGAGCTAGGGCGGTATTTAAAGAAAGGGTAGTTTTGCCTACTCCGCCCTTCGTGCTAAAAAAAGTAATTACCTTAGTAGAACTCATCAGGTAAGATTAGTCTAACCTGTAGACTACAGGTATCTCTATCCAAAGTTCCTTCTCTTCTATTGAAGAAGGAAAAGGAGGGTAAGGACTTATATCTTTTGCTATCCTCAAAACACTCTCATCAAAAACCTTATACCCCGAAGATTGAGAAATCCTAACTGCTATTAAACTACCATCTGAAGAAAGATGCAAACTCAACTTTACCATACCCTGCCAGCCAGCTTCTTCAGCTAAAACTGGATAGGCCAAAGCAGAACTTATCCTTCTCTGAACTTCTCTTATATAACTAGCTAAAGGCAAAGATATACCTTCCTCTTCTTCAACCAAAGGCTTATAAGTAGAAGCTATTTTCTTAAGCTCTTCTTCCTCAGAAGCATATCTTATAATCCGAGGGGTTAAAGAAATTACTAATTCTGTTCGATCCCGCTGGTAATCTTTGGATCTAAACAAAGCTCCCAGAATGGGGATATCAGCTAAACCCGGAATTTTATTTAAATACTCCTTACTCACCTTATCTTCAAGAAGCCCTGAAATAAATATAGTTTGTCCATCCTTAAGAAAAAGTTGAGTTTCAGTAGTCCTCTTAGTGAAGGCTGGCACAGAGTACTGAGAAGAACCCGAATCAGAAACGAATACAGTAACATCTAAAGAATTATCTGTGTCAATCTCACTAATCTCTGAGTGCAAGTTTAAAGCTATACCTTTATTTTTTATTGTAGGACTTATACTTAGTTTTATCCCGTATTCTTTATATTCCACATTAGGCTCTCCTTCCTGATAAGTAAGTATAGGAACTTCTCCTCCTACTAAGAAGGAGGCTTCTTTGCCTGATAAACAAAGGAGTTTTGGCCGGGCTAAAAGCTTACCTTTACCTTCTTTCTCCCATAAATGGATAGTTGCCTCTAAAGCGGTTCTTGTCCAATCAACAATCCTTATTACCTCCGGAGGAGTACCCCCTAAACCAGCAGATTTAGTGGCTATACTTTCTGACCACTTCATTGAATGAGACCAATCTATACCCAGCTGGTCAATCAACTGTTTAGATAACTCTAATACTTCCACATCAATCCGGACTAAATCTCTCTCCTCCTTGATCTTAAGAAAATTAGTGATATTTGCTGAATACTTTTCTATAACTCTATTAATTCGATCTAAATCATCTTTAGACACCGTTCCCTCTAAAATAATTTTGCTATTCAAATCATCCTTTCTGATAACTACACCCTCAATTTTAAGCTGTTTATTAATCAGTTGAGAAATTTTCTCTTTCAAGCTATTTAAATCTTCACTTAATACATTCACTTCAAATATTCTTTTACCGGCCTTTCCCCAGACTTCCACTTGGGTAAATCCGGTTTTCTTGCCTAAAAATTCTATACTATTTTCTTTAACCTTTACTATTTCTAAAATCTCCGGCTTTCTAATAAATATCTTTTGGGGTGAAAATACTTTTACTGAAAGAATTTCTCCCACCACTATCTCATAGGATTCAATCTGGGCCCAGGAAAAAGGGAACTCTAAAAAAAATAAAAATAGAATTATAAAGAATAGCTTCGTTGCAGAATTTAAACCTTTCATTCTTTCTCTACTACTACTGAGCTTTTTTCTGTCCCCTTATACACCTCCACAGTCTTAGGAGGAGGCGGAGGTGTGGGAATAACCTGTTTTATCCCCAGTAGTTTCTCCCAGAGTTTATCTATAGTAACCGGCTCTCTTTTAAAAGCTGTCTGAGTATCAAATTTAGAGCGTAATAATAACTTAATCTTTCCAATCTCCGTAGCATAAGTAATTAAAGAAGCTTGCTCGGGAGTCAAAGCCAAAGTAATAGTAGTGGGTGGTCCCTTCTCTTCTCTACCTAAACTTACCGCCTCAACCTTAGTTCCCACAGCTAATACCAACACATCCTCGAACATAGGAATTACCATAGTTTGGCTAATAGTTTCTCCTTTCTGAGTCTTTGCAGGGATAGAAAAACTTCCTACAATATCTACAGAATCTCCAGGCCTTATCATTCCTTCTATAGAAGATATCTTATCTACGGGGATAGTAATTGCTCTTTTACCCTCGGGAATCTTTAAGGAAAGAGTTTTTTGTGACCCCGGTATCATAAGAAGAGAGGCCTTAATTTGTTCACCTTCTATTATGTCTCTCTTAGCTATCTTGCCTACTATTGAATCTATAGAACTTAAAGCTTCGGGCTCTAAACGTTTTGAGGGAACCCTTACTAAAGCTAACATATTGGAAGAAATTTTTGTTTTAGCTGGAATATCTTTTTTAGCTACAACTACTTCTACAACTCCTTTTCTTTTAGCAAGCTCTAAAATCTTCTGCCTCTCAGACTGTACATAGGAATGTATTAAAAATATAGCAGTTAAAGCTAATATAATTGCTGCAATAAGATAAACACCTCTCTTATCCATGTTCTCTATCTTAGTAAATCCTCATTAATTACTACTTCGGATTTCTGCTTAGCTGAATTTATTAACTCTTCTATTCTTTTATTCGTTTTATCAATCTTTAAAGCTTCTCTTATCTTTTCTTTAACTTCTGAAAGAGGAGCAATTTTTCCACCTCTCTTATCTTCTACTTTAAGAATATAAAATTTTCCATCTTCTCCTTTAAATATATTGGAAACTTCTCCTTTATCTAAAGCTAAAGCTATTTCCCAGAATTTTTTAAATTTTTTAGAAGGGTCGTAACTAATATAGCCTAAGTCTCCTCCTTTGTCTTTAGAATCAGCTACTGAATACTGGGTAGCTAAAGAAGAAAAACTCTCTCCTTGAAGAAGGCGAATATATAAGTCTTTGGCTTCTGATTCGGAATTTACTACAATCTCTCTCACCTTTATCTCCTCAGGATTTCTAAAAAACTCCTTATTGCGCTCGTAAAACTCTTCTATCTCTGCCTCAGTAACCGTAATATCAACAGTTTCTTCTTCAACAAGCTTCTGAGCCAGAAGGCGTTGCTTATAATTATCCAAAGCCTCTATGAAATCTGCCTCTTTATCTAAACCTCGGAATTTTGCTTCCTCTGCTAAAAGAACATTCCTGACCAGTTCATTTAATACTCTTCTTTTAAACTCATAATTATTAATATCTATATTCTGCTGTTTAGCTAAAGGCTCTAAGGCTTTGAGTTCCTTCTCAAAATCTTCTAAACCAATCCGCCAATTATTTACCTGAGCTAGAAGTGGACCCTGAATTTTCTTTTCCTCTGAAGCCTCAATGGGTTTTTTAGAAGTAGTAAAATTCTGGCAAGCTGATAATAAAAGTATAAAAGAAACACCAATAACTCCCTTTATAATTTTTTTCATCGCTCCTCCTTCCTCTTAAAAAGATTTTATCCACAAATTTTAAAAAAATCAAGGTTTTTATTTAAAAATCTGTCTTTCTCTTCTCTTCTACATAAATAGACTTCCCAAAGCTTTTAGCAAAGTTTTTTAATTCTGCTCCTACACTGGAAACCTCTCCTATATGCTGAAAGTCCCTATAGAGGTTAGTAACTATACCCATAGCAATAGAAACTATAGAAAACTTTTTCTCCCGACCCAAGCGGTCTTTACTTATAATAAAACCTCTCTTTCTGTCCTCTTCATCATAAAGTAAAGGAACCTGACTATCAAATCTTTCTATAATCTCCTTGGCTATATCTTGAGCCTTATCCGGTTGAGTTACTACCACAAAATCATCTCCTCCAATATGACCTATAAAATCGTCTTCAGTGCCTTTGTTGTGGACTGCTTCTATTATTAGGCGAGCAGTAGTTTTTATCAACTCATCACCTCGTTTAAATCCATAATAGTCATTAAAGGCTTTAAACTTGTTCAAATCCAAATATAACACAGCAAATTTCTCTCCACTATCCAGCCTCTTCTGAATCTCATTCATTATGGAGACATTCCCGGGAAGACGAGTTAAGGGATTAGCATCCAAATCCCTCTCAGAACGTTTAAGAACCATCTTTACCCTAGCTAAAAGCTCTTGAGACTCAAAGGGTTTAACAATATAATCGTCCGCTCCTACTTCTAAACCCTCTACTTTATCTTTAACTTCACCTTTGCCGGTAAGCATAATAATAGGTATATGAAGAAATAAAGGGTCTTCCCTCAATTCTCTACATACTTCTATTCCTGTCTTTTTAGGCATCTTATAATCTAAAATCACCAAATCTGGCCTCTCTTTCTTCACTAAATCTAATCCTTCTTCACCGTCACCAGCTTCAATAACTTCATACTCTTCTTCTAAGATACTCTTTAATATATCCCTTATGAAAAGTTCATCATCAACTACCAAAATCTTTTTCTTAACCATAACCTAAATCTTAGATTCTTGAGCTAAAGGCAGAGTAAATATAAATTTCGAACCTTCTCCTGCTTTACTTTCTACCCAAATCTCTCCTCGGTGAGCTTTTATAATATTTCTAACCAGAGAAAGTCCTAAACCTGTGCCTTTAACTTCTTTTTGTAAAGGATTGTCTATCTTATAGAATTCCTTAAAAATATTCTCCAAATCCTCCTGAGGAATACCTATACCTTCATCTCTTACACTAACTTCTACATAATTATCTTTTTTCTCACATTTTATTTCTATCTTCTTGCCCTGAGGAGTAAATTTTATAGCATTACTCAGAAGATTTATAAAAACTCTTTCTAATAAGGACTTATCAGCTTCAACGAAAAGAGAAGAAAGAGTTAAAATCAACTGAAGGTTTTTCCCCTTAAGTTGAGGATAAAAATAATCAGCAATTCTCTTTATCATTTCTGATAATTCTATCTTCTGAATTTCTATCTTACTCCTTCCTGACTCAATTCTGGCTATGTCTAAAAGCTCGTTTATCATATTCACCAAGGTATCAGCTTGCTGATTTATCCTCTCTAATCTTAATCTTACCTCTGCAGGTATCTTACCAAACTTCTCTTGAACCAACAAAGAAGCGTATCCCTTTATAGAAGTAAGAGGAGTTCTAAACTCATGAGAAACAGCTGATACAAACTCACTCTTAAGCCTACTAATCTTTTTTATCTTCTCTAAAGCTTCTTGAAGACTGTTGGTCCTTTCTTTAACCCTCTCTTCTAATTCCTGGCGAGACCTAAAAACTTCCTCAAAGAGACGGATATTCTCTAAACTTTGAGCAAGCTGAGAAGAAAAAATCTCTGCGATTTCTAAAGCTCCTCCAGAAATTTCTTCTTGAAAGGTATTCCCCAAAATAAGAAAACCTAAAGGATTGTCCTTAGACTGAATAGAAGAAGCTAAAAAAGACTTAAAGTTAATTTTTTGGGACAAATACTCAAATTCTGGAGAAATATCTTTATGGGAGATAACCTTTTTACCAACAAGGAATCTTAAAAAATCTACCCCTTCCTGAGAAACCATCATCTTCTTAAATTCATCGTTCACTCCTATTGAGACTGGAGCTACTAAAGAATCTTCCTTCTTAAGTACAATCAAGCAACTACTAAAACCTAAACCAGAGATTAAGTCTTCTCTAATAGCTAAAAACAGATTTTCTTCTTCAAGGGTACTACTTAAACTCTGAGAAAGACGCTGAAGGGCTAAAAGCCCACTCACTCTTTTATCTAACTCTTCTTGAACTCTGCTTAATTCTAAATCTGTCTTAACGATGAGCTTAGCTTGTTCGTCCATCTCTCTCAAGTTATTTTCTAATCTCCGTACCTCCTTTTCTAAGATTCTTATTCTATCCATCTTTTTTAAGGAAAAAATAGCCAGGAGGATTATAACTGCCAAAGAAATAAGAAAGAAAAATAAAGAAACTCCAGTTGAAGAAAGGAACTCTAAATTCTCCATACTATTTATCTCCCAAGATAAGCAAAGAAAAACTATTTTCTCCTATAAAATGGCCTAAGTTTAAATCGGAAGAACTTAACAACCCTAAATGATAGAAAGCTACTCCTCCTACTAAAGGGGTATCTCCTAATAAATTCTTCAGAGCCTCAAGCTGAGAAGGATAGAAAAATTTTAAGAATCTGAATCTATTAAACCCCTCAAAGAAGATGGCTACTTTAAAACTCTTGAATTTTGCTTTTTTTACTGTCTCCTCTACACAACTAATTAACTTATCTCTTATAGGTATGGTGAGCCTTACTCGGGAAGAAGGAACTTCTTTAAAAAGTTTAAATGAACCATCGGAATTTAACTTAATAGGACTACTAACTATGTAATTGGGAAATCCTTCAGTTTTAAAACCTA
This sequence comes from Candidatus Duberdicusella sinuisediminis, assembly GCA_003644445.1. Classification (GTDB taxonomy): domain Bacteria; phylum Omnitrophota; class Gorgyraeia; order Duberdicusellales; family Duberdicusellaceae; genus Duberdicusella; species Duberdicusella sinuisediminis. The sequence continues at coordinate 20,569 of QNCG01000012.1, forward strand.
AAGGGTAGCGTCTACTCACTCTTTGAAAATATTCCCTAGAGTTCTCTAATCTTTCTCCAAAATAATTCTTATAAAAGTAAATAGCAGGACGGTTATCAATCTTATAAATTGTATCTTTACTAAAAGAATCTACGAAAGCTTCCTTGCCTAAAGGAGTAAAACCTGAATTAATCTCAAAAAAAGCCTCTAAATCATCTAAAAAGAGTAACCCGACTATCCCTTCTTCTCTTAAAATATCTTCATTATATAAGAGAAAAGAAGGCAAGCTATATTCTTTATGAGAGAATAATCCTAACAAGGGGAAACTTCTTCCTAAACCTCTTTCTAAACCTCTTAAGAAAATTGGAGAAAAACCAGAAATATTTGCCAAACAGAGAAAAAATCTTCTTTCGCCTTTAACCCTCCTTACCAGCCTCCAGATAAATTTCTCTGTATCTTCTAAAATATTCTTTTTAAGAGGAGAAAAATTCCCTATTACTCTAGTATTAGAGAAAGCTACCAGAATTAACCCTTTAGAAAAAACCTTTTTCTCAGCTATGAGAAGAGGTAAAGAACAACCTACTGTAAGAGAAGGATTTAAAACTAGCTTAATATTAGAAAAAAGCTTCTTTACTTCTCCCTGGGAGAAACTAAAAAAAACTAAACATAAATCTATCTTAGTCGAAGAAAACTTTACTCTTAACTTAATGCTGGCTTCTCTTACTGCCTCTTCAACATCAGGGTTTTCACTAAAACCTACCCCTACTTCTATCTTGCCCATCAAATTTAAAGATAACTTAAAAAAGCCTTGGTGTCAAATCTTTCTTTAGAAAATAAAGTTAAGCAATCTCTAACTCTATAATATTATCTAAATTGAAACTTCTCCTCTCACTTCTTAATAAACATTCTCCTATCAAAAAATACTTTTTGCCTCTTAGCTCTAACTTTTGGGGCAAAACTTCCCTCTCGGTAAATTCTCTCTTAGAAAAAGAATAATATCTTATTTTCAGCTTTAAATTCTCCCTCAGGGCTTTCTGAACTATCTCTATCTTAGGGTTGCCTGAATTCAGTAAACCTTTCTCTGAGCCAAAAATACTGCAAAGCTCTTCCAGAGTTTTAAAACCTTCCTTCTCTAAGTAAGGAATAAGCCTAAGAAAAATTCTCGCTGAAATCAGAGCATCTTTATAAGCACGGTGAAGACCTTCAGAAGAAAGAGAGAAAAACTCAGCCACCCTAAAAAGGTTATATCTATTTAAATTAAGACACTTCCGGCAAAGCTCCAAAATATCTATGTAAGAATTAGAAACAGGCCTTCTACCTATAGTTCTAAGTTCAAAATTTAAGAAGCCTAAGTCAAATTCTACATTATAACCTAAGAGAAAAAAGTTATCTATAAACTCCAAAAAACTATCTACTACCTCTTCAAAAAAGGGAGCCGATTCCAACTCCTCTAAACTTATCCCATGGATATTTACTGAAGAGGAAGGGATTTCTCTTTTAGGATTTACTAACTGACAAAATTCAGAAACAACTTCTCCCTTTCTTACTCTCACTGCTCCAATTTCACAGATTTTATCTCCTCTCTCTGGATTTAGCCCGGTAGTCTCTACGTCAAAAACTACAAATTCTGCTTCTCTTAAAAACATTTTTAAATAATTTTTCTAAACTCTTAAGCTATGGGTAAACCGGGAATAACTTTCTTTTCAGGAATCAAAATAACCGGGCCTTCCTCTGTACAAACTGCTAAAAGCATACCTTCTGATTTTACCCCTCTTATTACTTTAGGTTCTAAATTCTCCAAAACTACTATTTGTTTATTCAGGAGTTCTTCTGGAGAATAACTCTTTCTTATCCCAGCAACCAGCTGAATTTCTTTATCTCCCAGGCTCACTTTCAAAACATAGAGCTTATCAGCATTAGGGTGAGGACTTACTTCTTTAATTGCGCCCACCTTTAAACTTAATTTAGAAAAATCCTCAAAAGAGATATACATTCTAACTCCTTTCTTTTTAAGAATATTATCTTGATAAAAAGCCTCTGTCAAGATTAACCTGCTAAACTAGGGACAGGTTTAGGCACATGGTATCCACCCTTGTTATAACATATAGACAGCAGTCCCTCAAGTCTTATGGGAGGTAAATTAAATATCCCTTCGTTC
>QNCG01000013.1 GCA_003644445.1 Candidatus Duberdicusella sinuisediminis
GTTAAGAGGAGATTCTTATATCCTGAAGTTTAAGTACTACCGGGGCTATAGAAGAAGCATCTTCTCTTAAAGAATAGACTATATCGAAAATATTAGTATACTCAATTAGTTGGAAGACTTTATTATTCAAACTTACCTGGGCTGGAAAAACCCAACCCTTTCCTTTTTCTCTCTGCTCAAACCAAATTATCTTCTTTCCATTATCTCGGGAGGTAGTAATATTTTTCACAGAGACACCTCTACTAATAAATAGAGGCTGGGGGTTTGCCTCCCCATAAGGAGGAAAAAGCTTAAGATACTCTAGTAAAGACTTATCTATCTGACTAAAAGAGATCTCTTTATCTATAAAGAGACGGCCAATTAAATCTTCTTCCCTTAAAACTTTTTTAGCATAATTGTTAATTGCAGACTTAAACCCAGAAAGTTTCTTTTTCTCTATCTCTAACCCACAAGCTTTGCGATGACCCCCAAACTCCTTTACAAAGTCTCTGCAGGCTTCCAAAGCCTCGATAAGATTAAAAGATTCAATGCTTCGGGCTGAACCTCTAGCTGTATCTTTATCCAAAGAAAAAAGAAAAACGGGCCTTACAAACATATCTTTTAGCCGAGAAGCAGCTATCCCCAAAACCCCTATATGCCAAGTCTCATCTGCCAAGACTATCACAAATTCTTTAGTTAAATCTTTATCTTTAAGCTGAGAGAGAGCTGAGTTTAGAATGGCTTCTGTCTCTAACTTCCTCTGCTGATTATTTTCCTCCAGGAGAGAGACCAATTCCGAAGCTTTGGAAGGAGAATCGGCCCTTAAGAGCCTAAAAGAAGAGTAAGCTGAAGAAACCCTTCCTGAAGCATTAAGCCTGGGGCCTAAAATCCAGCCTAAATGAAAAGTATCAATAAATTCTCTTTTCAAAGAAGTCTCCTTTATCAAAGTCTGTACACCTAAACAAGGAGAGAGTCGCAATTTTTCTAAACCTTCCTTAAGCAATATTCTGTTTTCATCCATTAAAGGCATCACATCACAAACAATTGATAAGGCTACCAAGTCTAAATACTCGTAAGGAAACAGCCCCTTCAAAGCCCAGATAAATTTGAAAGTAACAACACCTGAAGAAATATCTCTAAAAGGATAAGAGATATCTTTTCTTTTAGGATTAATAAGCAAGAAAGACCTCTCCATTGGGTTAAGCTCATGATGGTCTATAACAATAACATCTTTATTTAAAGAAACAGCTTGATTTAGGAGAGGACAATTACTTCCGCAATCTAAACTAATTATGAGAGAAATCCCTTCTTTTTTAGCAAAGGTAAGCGCCTTCTCATTAAACCCATAGCCCTCTTCTATTCGAGAAGGAATCATAACCTTAAATAATGCTTCTCTTTTAAAGAGATAATCACTAAGCATTGCTAAAGAAGTCACCCCGTCAACATCATAATCACCAAACAAAAGAATTTTTTCTCTTCTCTCTATAGAAGTCCTCAACCTTAAAACAGCCTTCTCTAAGTCAGGAAGAAGAAAGGGTGAATATATATATTTTCTCTGAGGATAAAGAAACTTGCGGGCTGAAGTTAGGTCAGTAATTCCTCTGTTGAGGAGAAGCTGAGAAAGTATTGGCGATAAACCTAATTCTTCAGCCAATTCTTTTATTTTAGGAGTTTGTTTAGCTACTCTCCACTCTTTCATCTTACATCTTTGAAGGGGCCGTTAGTTTAAGTAAAGAAAGTCCTAAACCTAAGACTATTTTAACCCCCAAAATTAGAGATAGCCTTGCTTGAGTCAGTTCAGGATTATCTTCTATTAGCACTCTCTTTCTTTCATAAAAAAGGTGAAATTCTGAAGCTAAAGATTTGAGGTAATCAACCAAATAATAAGGTTCAGCTTCCTGATATACTAAATTTAGTACATTCTTAAACTCCAAAGCCTTTTTCATCAAAGAAATTTCTTCTTTATCTTTTAAAAGATAGATATTTTTAAATTCAATCTTTTCTTTATACTTTTCTATTATACTACAGATGCGGGCATAAGCATACTGAATATAGTAAAGGGGGTTTTCAAAACTTCTCTTTAAAGCCTTATCTATATCAAACTCTAAATGAGAAGAGTTTTTTCTCAAAAGATAATAAAACCTTACTGTATCTTTGCCAACTTCTTCCGCTAAATCTTTAAGAAAAATTATTGTGCCTTTTCTTTTAGAGACTTTCTCTTTACTCTTTAAACTTACTAACTGAAAAATTATTATTTTATAATCAAAATTTCTTTCTTGCCTGAATACTTCTAAGACAGAACTCAGTCTCTTTACATAACCGTGGTGGTCAGGGCCCCAAAGGTTAATAAATTCGTTAAATCCTCTTTCCACCTTATATTTATGATAACCCCCATCGGCAGAAAAATAAGTAAAAGTCCCATCTCCTCTCACCAGCACTCTGTCTTTATCGTCTCCAAATAAAGAGGATTTAAACCATAAGGCTGAATCTTTCTGGTAAGTTAAGCCCTTACTACTTAAAAAATCAATTACCTCCTGAATCTTCCCTTCTCTTCTAATTTGAGCCTGACTTACCCAGCTGTTAAATTCTATCCCTAAACTCAATAAATCTTTCCTAATCTCCTCTAAAACTATTTTCAAGGCTGACTTTGCTAAATCTTCTTTACCTTCTTCTAAAATTTTTTTCGCTATCTCTCTTACATAATCACCCTGATAGCCACCTTCAGTTATCTGGAAAGGTTCTCCTTTTAGCTCCTTTATTCTTTCTCTTACCGAAGCAATAAAAAGGTCAATCTGAGTGCCTTCATCATTTATATAATATTCTCTTACTACTTCTGCTCCCAAGAAGGAATAGACTGAAGCCAGCACATCTCCTATTATTGCTCCCCTTCCATGAGCAATAGATAAAGGGCCGGTAGGGTTGGCACTAACAAATTCTATAAGAATCTTTCTATCTTTTAAACTTCCTTCCTTAAAAAAATCTTCTTTATTCTCTAAAATCTGTAAAAATAACTCCTTAACCAGGCTATCTTTCAAGAAAAAATTAACAAAGCCGGGAGCAACTACTTCTATCTTCTCTATTCCCGGATTACTCTCTAAAAGTAAAGTTTCCAGCTTATCTTTAAATTCCTCAGCTATCTTAAGGGGAGGTTGGTGAAGCTCTGAAGAAAGTTTAAGGGGTAAAGCTAAGGCTAAATCCCCAAATTTTTTATTGCGGGGAATCTCCAGAAAAAAAGAAAATTGCTTCTCCGGATAAATTAGCTTTAAAGCTTTTCTTATAACTGCCTCTAATTCCCAATAAAACTCTTTCATCTCCCTCCTTATTTAAAGCGGAATCTCACCTTCTTAGCCTGACTAAATAACTTTTCTAACTTATAGAACTTTCTCTTTTCTTCAGAGAATATATGAAAAACTACGTCAAAATAATCAATCAAAACCCAACCTCCTTCATAATCATCCTCGATATGATGGATGGAAAAACCTTCCTGCTTAGATTTTTTAAGTAATTCCTCAGTTATTGCCTGAGAATGAACCGGAACTTGGGCTGTAACTATTATAAAATAATCCCAGATTAAATTTACCAGGGTTAAATCTAAAACTAAAGGTTGGAGAGGTTTTTTAACCAGAGCTATTTCTAAAAGTCTCTTGGCTTTTTTCCGAGAAGTAAGGATCTTTGTTTTAACCAATCAACCTCCTTGTTCTAACTAAAACTCTTTTAACTTATTCTATTTAAAATTTTCTTAAATGAGGGCAAGAAACTCTGACTTCTCTTAGTAACCACTGCTATTTTTAACTTATCCCGAGAAAATATTTTCTTAGCTATCTCTCTTATTTGAATAGGGCTAACTCTTAAAATTTTTCTTTCTATCTCCTGGCAGGTTAAAACCTTACCTAACTTACAAATTGATTCTCCGATATAAAACATAGAACTTAAAGTAGACTCAAGCCCCATAGAAAAATTCCCCAAAAAATAATCTTTCGCTCTCACAAGTTCAGACTTAGGCACTAACTTTTCCCTTAATCTTTTAAGCTCTCTAAGGATTATCTTAAAAGCTAAACTGACATTTTTCTCTTCTAAGCCACAATGGATAATAAAAGCTCCAGTCTCTCTGTATTTTTTTACTCCAGTTGAAACTTCATAAGCTAACCCTCTCTTTTCTCTGATGGCTTCAAACAATCTTGAAGACATATTCCCCCCTAAAATTATGTGGATTAATTCCAGAATAAACCTTTCAGGGTGAAAATAGCTAAAACCTTCAAAGCCCAAAGAAATATGGGTCTGTTCAAAAGATGTAATCTCCTGCTTAAACTTAAATCCTCTCTTTGCTTTCGCTTTAGAAAATTTATCGGGAAAACTTCTCCTTGTTAAAGATAAAGAGTTAAATTTGGCGAGTATCTTCTCAAAAAATTTAGGAAGAGCCTTACCAGAAATTACTATCACGATATTAGAAGGACTATAAAATTTATCCTTAAACTTTTTAAGCTCTCTCCCAGAAATTTTTTTAACAGTAGATTCTCTTCCAATTACATCTATCCCTAAAGGACTCCCCTCCCAGAGGAGAGAATCTAAAATACTGGAAACTCGCGAAGAAGGCATATCTTTATACATCCTGATTTCCTCTAATATTACTCCTCTTTCTCTTTCTACATCTTCTTTTTTAAGCAAAGGAAACCTTACCATATCTGACAAAACGTCCAAGCAAATTTCGGCGTTTCTTTCTAAAACTTTGGCAAAATAACAAACAACTTCCTGGGAAGTAAAAGCATTGAGTTGGCCTCCTCTCCCTTCAATTTCCTGTTTAATTTTTTTATGAGAATAGTTTTTTGTTCCTTTAAATACCAGATGCTCTAAGAAATGAGCAATCCCTTTAACCTTTAAAGGTTCAGACCTTGCACCCCTTTTAATCCATATTCCAATACTTGTACTTTCAGCCTCTTTAAATTCCTTAAAGAAGAGGTCAACCCCACACCTAAGTTTTAGCTGTTTAACCATAATACAAATTCTTTAAATTCTTTTAAGAAATTTTTCCTGTGATAAGTCTCAATAATTTTCTTAATGAGGACACTACCTACAATTATCCCATCAAAATACTTTTTAAACTTTCTTGCCTGGACTCGATTAGAAATACCAAAACCTAAACATACTGGTGAAGATGTCTTTTTTCTTACTTTTTTCAGGTGGCTTAAAATACTCGAAGGCAAACTCTTGCGTGGGCCAGTTACTCCGGTTACTGAAATATAATAGATAAAACCTGAGGAAGCTCTCTCTATTAAGGAAAACCTCTCTTCTTGAGTAGTGGGAGAGATGAAAAATACTGTATCTATATTATAAGTCTTAGCCTTTTTTAAAAAATCTTCTCCTTCCTCGGGTAATAAATCAGGAATTATTAGCCCTTCTAAAAGAGGGTGAGCTTTCTTAAAAAAATTATCTAAGCCCATATCATAAATGGGGTTATAATAACTCATAAGAATTAAAGGGGTGTTTATATTTCTTTTTACCCTTTTAAAAAAACTAAATAATTTAAGAAAATTTACCCCTCTATCTAAAGCTGTCTGAGAAGAAATCTGGATTATTGGCCCATCAGCAATAGGGTCGGAAAAGGGAAATCCTATTTCAATAAAATCAGAGCCTGCTGAATCTAAAACATAAAGAAGAGCTTCAAAATCTTTAAGGGTAGGAAAGCCGAAAGTAAGATAAGGAATAAAGGCTTTTTTACCCTTGTTTCTTAACTCTTCAAACTTTTCTCTAATTTTACCCATATAGTTAGCTCTCAGTTTTCAGTGGTCAGGATTCAGGGATTAAATAAATAAATTCTCAAATCAATTCACCAGCCAACTAACTACTAACTTTTTGAACTATCTCTAAATCCTTATCTCCCCGGCCGGAAAGACAAACAATAACTATTGAATTCTTTTTAGCTAATTTAGCTAACTTTCTGAGATAAAAAAGAGCGTGAGCAGGCTCTAAAGCCGGGATTATTCCCTCAGTCTCAGAAAGCATCTTAAACCCCAGGAGAGCCTCTTTATCAGAGACAGCCACATATTCAGCCCTTTTTATTTTCTTATAAAAAGCATGTTCAGGCCCTACTCCCGGATAATCTAAGCCTGCAGCTACAGAGTGAGCTTGTTCAATCTGGCCAAATCTATCCTGTAAAACATAAGATTTTGAACCGTGAAGAATACCCACCCTTCCTTTGATTAAACTACAAGCGTGCTGAGAAAGAAAACCTTTGCCCCTTGCTTCTACTCCAATAAACCTTACTTCTCTGTCTTTAAAAAAGGGGTGGAATAACCCTAAAGAATTACTCCCACCTCCTACACAGGCTAAGAGATAATCGGGCAACTTCTTTTCTCTCTTTAAAATCTGTTGTTTTGCTTCTCTGCCTATTACTGCCTGAAAATTTCTCACCATTAAAGGATAAGGATGAGGCCCTACCACCGAACCTAAAAGATAATAAGTATTTCTCACATTAGTAACCCAATCTCTTAAAGCCTCATTACAGGCATCTTTTAAAGTTTGCGAACCACCCTCCACTTTTAAAACTTGAGCCCCTAAAAGTTGCATTCGAAAAACATTCATCTTCTGTCTTTCTATATCAACCTTGCCCATATAGATATCGCATTTTTTACCAAATAAACTGGCTACAGTAGCTGTGGCTACTCCGTGTTGGCCTGCACCTGTCTCAGCAATAATCCTCTCTTTCCTCATTCTTACTGCTAATAAAGCCTGGCCTAAGGCATTATTTATTTTATGGGCTCCGGTATGAAGAAGGTCTTCTCTTTTTAAATATATTCTTAAACCCAACTTCTTACTCAAATTCTTAGCAAAGTATAAGGGGGTGGGCCTTCCGGCATATTCTCTTAAATAGAAATTTAATTCATCTTTAAAATCTTTTTGCTGAGAATATTTAAAGTAAGCTTCTTGAAGCTCTCTCAAAGGATACTCTAAAGTCTCAGGTATAAATCTTCCTCCAAATTCTCCAAAATACCCTTTCTTAGACACTTTTTACCTCTTTTATAAACTTCCTGATAAGTTTTTTATCCTTTTTGCCAGGCTCTCTCTCTACACCCCGGGCTACATCTACAGCGTAAGGTTTAAATCTCTTTACTAAATACCCTACATTGTCAGGAGTTAAACCTCCCGAGAGAATTAACAACTTAAAGTAAGGCCTCAATCTTTTTAGCAATTGAAAATCAAGGGTAGCTTGAGGATAAAATTCTTTCTCCTCAAGAGAAATGTCTAATAAGTAACCGTGAACTTCATATTTAGAAACCAAAGAAGGCAATCTCACCGTATTGGTAAAGAAAGTCTTTATTACCTTAAATCTTTTTTGAAATTGTTTACAATATTGCGGGGATTCTTTCCCGTGAAATTGAAGAGTATCTAAACCTACATAATCAGCAATTTTTAAAACCTTTTCTTTAGGCTCATCTACAAAAACTCCTACTTTACTCACAAAACAGGGAAGTTTTTTTACAATACCCTTTGCTTCTTTAGGGCTAACCGAACGCTTACTTTGAGGATAGAAGATAAATCCTAAAGCATCTGCCCCTTCTTTTACTGAGAATAGGGCATCTTCTAAGTTATTAATTCCGCAAATCTTAATCTTTACAGCCAACTTTTAACTCCTTAATCTTTTCCTTAATATCTGGGGCTTTCACCAAAGCTTCTCCTACCAGAACCCCATCTACCCCTGCTCCTTTAAGGAGAAGAATGTCCTTTAGCTCACTTATACCACTTTCACTTATCACTATAATATCTTCAGAGATAAGAGGTGTAAGCTGAAAGGTCGTTTCTAAATTCACCTCAAATGTGCTTAAATTCCGGTTATTTATTCCGATAATTTCCGGAGAAAACCTAAGGACTTCTTTCAATTCTTTCAAAGTATGGACTTCCACAATTACATCCATACCCAATTCTTTAGCCAAATCATAGAGTTTCTTAAGTTTTTCCGGTTTCAAAATGTTAGCAATAAGAAGAATTGCGTCAGCGCCTAAAGCCCGTGATTGATAAACTTGAGTTTCGTCGATAATAAAATCTTTTCTCAATACAGGAAGTTTTGTCTTCTCTTTAACTTCTTTTAGATACTTGAGTTTACCCAGAAAAAACTCTTCTTCAGTAACTACTGATATGGCTGACACTCCTGCCTGAAGATACTCCTTAAGAACCTCCAGGCAGTTAAAATCCTGGCGTAAAATCCCTGCTGAAGGAGAAGCTTGTTTTATCTCGGCAATAAAAGATAATCCTTCCTCTTCTCTTAAAACTTCAGCCAGAGAAACAGGTTTAGGCACATTTTTAGTAAAAGAAATTATCTCCTTTATAGATTTTTTCAGCACCTCTACATTTTTTTTCTTTGCCTCCAATATTAAAGAAAGGGTCTTATGCATCTTAACTTAAAAACTCCTTTAATTGAAAAAGCTTCTCCAGGGCTTTGCCCTTCTCTATGGTATCTTTAGCTAATTTTACACCTTCTTTAAGATTTCTTACTAAACCCGTAAGAAAAAAACAGGCAGAAGCATTAGCTAAAACTATGTTTAATTGTGAGGCATTAGCTTTACCTTCTAAAACTCTCTTTATTATTTCTATATTCTCAGCTAAGGTAGAGACTTTGAGTTGAGAAAACCTTCCCCTTTTTAACCCAAAATCCTGGGGCGTTAAATAAAAAGTTCTTATCCTCTTATTATTAAGATAACTGACTTTAGTTTTTCCGGTAATACTTATTTCATCATAAACATCTTCGCCCCAAACCACAAAAGCCCTTTTAACCCCTAAACTCTGCAAGACCTTAGCCAAAACCTCAGTTAAATTCCTCTCAGCTACCCCTAAAAGCTGGTGAGTAGCTCCTGCCGGATTAGTAAGAGGCCCAGCTATATTAAAAATTGTCCTTATTCCTAATTCTCTTCTTACTAAAGCTACGTTTTTCATCGCTGGATGATAAAGAGGAGCGTATAAAAAACCAATCCCTATTTCTTTAATCGCTGATTCTACTCTTTGTGGAGGAGCTTCTATATTTACCCCTAAAGCTTCTATTATGTCCATAGACCCGCAAACTCCGGAAAAAGAACGGTTACCGTGTTTAGCCACTTTTACTCCAGCTGCAGCTACTACTAAAGCTACTGCTGTAGAAATATTAAAAGTTTTAACGGGTTTTCCTCCGGTGCCACAGGTATCTAACAAAGGTTCTCCTTTTTTTGTTTGCACTCTTAACTTAAGGGCTTTTCCCCGCATTACCTTAGCTAAAGCTTTTATCTCATTTAAAGAATTGGGCTTACATCTTAAAGCAGTTAGAAAGGCTGCTACCTGAGAAGGAGTAAATTTCTTCTCCATAATGCCCAGAAAAATTCTTCTCAAAGTTTGGTAAGAAAGCTCTTTTTTATTTATAATCTTATCTAAAACTTCTTTAATCATAGGTTTAAAAAGTTTTTGAGTAAAGTTTTGCCTTCTTTAGTTAAAATAGATTCAGGGTGGAATTGGATACCAAAGCATTTACTCCCCTTTACCCTTATTCCCATTATTTCCTTATCTTCAGTAAAAGCAGTAATCTCTAAATTAGGGGGCAAATTTTTATTCTCTATTATTAAAGAATGATAACGAGTAGCTGTAAAAGGAGAAGGGATATTCTTAAAAATATCTTTTTTACGGTGATAAATTAAGGAAGTTTTTCCGTGCATAATTTTTTTGGCTCTCACAATTTTGGCTCCTAAAGCATAGCCTATTGCCTGATGCCCCAGACAAACTCCTAAGATAGGTATTTTATCATAAAATTCCTTAATTAGCTCTACAGATATCCCTGCCGATTCAGGCCTTCCCGGACCAGGTGATATTACTATTTTAGAAGGCCTAATCCTAAGTATATCCTTTAATCCTAATTCATCGTTTCTCTTTACTACAACTTCTGCTCCTAACTCTAAAAGATATTGATAAAGATTATAAACAAATGAATCATAATTGTCTATCAACAAAACCTTCATAATCTTTAAGAATAAATTTTCAATTATTAATTTCTAATTTCTAATGAATTTTTAATTATTTAATTTTTAATTGAAAATTTTTAACTTTACACTTTAACTACTGGTTGAAAGATTACTCTTTCGTCCGCCTTAACTCAGCTCCTAACCTTTCCAGTTTCTCCACAAAATTCTCATATCCTCTATCTAAGTGATAAACCCTATGGATAGTAGTTTTCCCGGAAGCAGACAGTCCTGCTGCCACCAAAGAAGCAGACGCTCTTAAATCTGAAGCCATAACTTCAGCAGGAGAAAATTTATCTATGCCTTCTATTATAGCTACTTCTCTAAATCGGGATATTCTGGCTCCCATTCTATTAAGTTCGGGTATATGCATAAACCTATCCGGATACACTTTCTCAGTAACCGTAGAAACTCCTTTAGCCAAAGATAAAAGAACCATAAATTGAGCCTGAAGGTCTGTAGGAAACCCCGGAAAAGGCAAAGTCACAATATTAGCAGGTAAAATTTTAGGGGTCCTTTTAACATATAACTTAAAACCTTTCACTAAGACTTTTTGGTTCATCTTCCTCAAGGTATCTATAACCGCTCCTAAAAATTGGGGACTTATTTCCTCAATCTCTATCTCTCCTCCGGTGGCTAAGGAAAAAACTATAAACGTTCCCGCTTCAATCCGGTCAGAAATTACCCGGTGTTTAAACCCTCCTAAGGACTTTTTCCCTTTTATCCGAATCTGAGGAGTGCCTTCTCCAGAAATTTCTGCTCCCATCTTTTTTAAAACCCTGGCTAAGTCTACAACTTCTGGCTCACAAGCAGAAAAATCAATAATAGTTTCTCCCTTAGCCAGAGTGGAGGCCATCATTACATTAGCAGTAGCTAAGACTGAGGAACCAAAGGGGCCTCCCAGAAATACCTCTTTACCCTCTAACTTTTTAGGGTTGGCATAGCAGTAACCCCCAGAAATTTTAATATTAGCACCTAAACAATTTAGCCCCTTAAGGTGTAAGTCCACAGGCCTTACTCCAATCACACACCCTCCGGGTAAAGAAACCTTTGCTTTCTTTCTCTTGGCTAAAAGAGGGCCTAAAACACAGAAAGAAGCCCGCATAGTCCTTACCAACTTGTAAGGGGCAGAAAAACTCTTATTACTCCTTGTCTTTATAGTTAGGGTATGGTCTTCAAACTTTACTTCTTTTCCTAAAGCAATTAAAAGCTTAGCCATAGTATAAACATCAGAAAGGTGAGGAACATTCTCAATTATACAGGGCTCATCAGTTAAAAGAGTAGCAGCCATGATGGGTAAAGTTGCGTTTTTTGAACCACTTAATTTAACTCTGCCTTTTATTCTTTTTCCACCGAAAATCTCTATCTTATCCATAGGGTTTCCTCTTTAATTACTTCCTTCTCAAAAAGAACTTAGCCTTTTACTGACTTAAAAATAACCACCCTCTCTATACCTGCATAATCCTTAATTATCGAAAGAAGTCTATAGTTTTTGCCTTCTGCATAGGCTAAAACTCTATCTTTCTGATTATACCCTATTTCTAAAAATAATAAACCTTCTTTTTTTAAACAGGGGTTTGCCTCATTTAAAATTCTTCTTACAAAAACTAAACCATCCTCTCCACCATCTAAAGAGATTTTAGGTTCAAAACTAAGCGCAGAGTTTCTTTGAAAATAAAAACTCTCTACATAAGGAGGGTTAGAAATAATTATATCAAAACTATTTTCCTTAAAACAGCTTACTAAATCTGAGTTTACAAGAAACAGGTTTTTAAGTTTATAAAGAGAAACGTTCTTCTTAGCCACCTCTAAAGCCAAATTAGAAATATCTACGGAAAACACCCTAAAAGAAGGCCTAGATAAAGCTATACAAATAGGGATATTAGCTGAACCTGCACCAATATCTAAAACTGATAACTCCTTTTTTTTCTCGGTAAATTCAAGAAAAGCCTCTATTAAGAGTTCGGTCTCCGGCCGGGGAATAAAAACTCTTTCATCTATATACAAATCCAAACCAAAAAAACAGGATTTCCTTAAAATATATTCTAAGGGCTTATTTTTCTGACGCTCTCTAATTATCTCTCTCAATCTCTTCTGATAGAAAGAATTTAATCTCCTTTGTTCAAGAAATTTATGAAAGTCTAAATTAAACTCCTTCTCGATTATAAATTTCAAATCAGCTGGATTTAATTCTCTTAATAGAGCTTTCATATCTTCTTTCTTTTCTTTCTCTCTTGAACTATCAAGGGTTTAATTATCAGGTCTAAATCACCTTCTAATACTTCTTCTAATCTATATACAGTAATAGGACCCCGGTGGTCAGTAACTCTTCTCTGGGGAAAATTATAGGTTCTTATCTTTTCACTCCTTTCGCCTGTGCCTACTTGTTTTCTCCTTTCAGCTTCAATACCTTGGATTTGCCTTGTTCTTTCATAATCTAAGAGTCGGGCCTTTAATATCCTTAAGGCTTTTTCTCTGTTCTTAATCTGAGAGCGTTCCTCCTGACAAGAAGCAGATATTCCTGAAGGAAGATGGGTTATTCTTACTGCCGAATCAGTCACATTTACATGTTGACCACCGTGTCCAGAAGCCCGAAAAGTTTCTATCTTTAAGTCTTTGGGGTCTATATTTAACTCTACTTCTTTAGGCTCCTTTAGAACAGCCACAGTAACAGTAGATGTGTGAATCCTACCCGAAGATTCAGTAACCGGGACTCTCTGAACCCGGTGAACTCCACTCTCAAATTTAAAATGGGAATAACAACCTCTTCCTCTTACTGCAAAAATAACTTCTTTAAACCCTCCTAATTCTGTAGGCTGAGAATCTAAAACTTCTAACTGCCATCCTTTTTTAGAAATATATTTAGAATACATTCGGAAGAGATCTGCTGAAAATAGACCGGCTTCTTGACCTCCAGCAGCTGGCCTTATCTCTACAATCGCTGTCCGTTCAGGGTCTTCTTCTTCCTGATAAATCTTTTCTTCTACTTCTTCCTCAATAGTTTTAAGTCTTTCTTCAATCTTGGCTAACTCCTCTTCAGCCAGGTTAAGAAAATCTTTATCTTCCTTTTTTTCCTGGAGAATATCTTTTAAATCCTTTCTCTGTTTAACTAAATCCTTGTATTCTTTAATGAGTTTTACTAATCCCTCTAAAAAGGAAAATCTCTTAGCTAATCGTTGATACTCCTCTCTATTAGAGAGAACTTCCTTTAAAGTAAGTTTTAAAGATATGTCTTTAAACTCTGCTTCTATCTTCTCAAATTCTTTAAGCATAGTAAATATAGATATAACTTCCCATATTTAGGATTTAGGGCAAATCCTACCCTTAACACTTAAGATACAGGTTCAATCCCTAATTGGGGAAAACAAGTAAACAATTGGGGATTAATTTATTATCCTTCTCTTTTCCTATACTTCTTAATAAATTTTTCTACCCTTCCTTCAGAATCTACAAATTTTTGTTTGCCCGTAAAAAAAGGGTGGCACTTAGAACACACCTCTACGTGGATGTTGGGCTTGGTAGAACGGGTATGAATCACATTGCCACAGGCACAGATTATCGTAGATTCTTGATACTTAGGATGTAAACCTTTTTTCATCTTTAACACCCTCCTCTCTTAGTTGAAGTTTACAAAGTTTTCCTTCAATTTGCAACCCTTATTTTTGTAAGGTTAGTTCAGGCTAGACTCTCCTACAAGGCAGTTCCACATAAAAGGTAGTCCCTTGTAAGTATTTAGACTCAAACCATATCTTTCCTTTGTGATTTTCTTCAATTATCCTTTTTACTACATACATACCTAAGCCTGTACCCGACTTTGCTGAGGATTTAGTAGTGTAAAAGGGAACAAATATTTTGGGTTTATTCTCTTCTTTTATACCAATACCTGTGTCTTTAATTTTAATAAGCAAAGAATTCTTAAGAGGCTCTATCTCTATAATTATCTGTTTTTCTATCTGGTCAGGGATATCTTTAACTTCGTAGTAAGTTTCTTTATCTTCTATAGCTTCATAAGCATTATCTATCAGGTTAAAGATAGCTTCGGAAAGTTGAGCATTAGAGCCGTAAACTTTAGGAAGATTTAGAGAAGCTTTTATCTGGAGTTTAAACCCTTTAAGATTATGCTTTACTCCTAAAAGGTCAACTGCTATATCTATTACTTCCTTTATATCTAAGAATCTAAAAGAAGAATCTTTTTCAGTGCGGGCATAGTTTAAGATACCTCTTATGACTTGGGCAGAGTGGGTAACATTTTTTTCCATTTTCTCTAAGGATTTAAGACAATATTGTAAATCTTCTTTTAACTTACCTTCAAGATTAGGATTATTTTTAAGAGTTGAGGCTACTAAGTCTTTTAAATCTCCAGCTATAGCTGCAAATACTTGCAGACGGTTATTCATCTGGTGAGATACTCCTTCGGCCATGGCCCCAACTGTGGCTAATTTATCAGCCCGGAATATCTTTTCCTGGGTTTTCTGGAATTCTTCTATAAATTGGCAGTTTTCAATAGCTAAAGAAGCCTGCTGAGCTAAGATTTTAAAGACATTTATATCGTCAGGGGTAAATACCTGATTATTGGGCTTTGAGCCTAAGGCTAAAAAGCCTAAGAGAGTAGTTTCAGTAAAAGAAGGGACAACTAAACAGAAGTTATGCTCTTTAAAAAAAGAGCTAATCTCTTCTTGAGAAAGCCTACCCTTTACTATAAAAGGAATTTCCTCTAAGAGTAAAGGCTCTTTAGTGGCTAAAAGATGTTTGATAAGAGAATGGTCAGGAGAAAGAGGCTCTTCTTTTTTAAATTGCTCTCTATCCCTGTAGGCTTCTAATTGATAGAGGTTTTTTTCTTTATCTAACCTGAACACAGCTGCTTTATCTACTCTTACGGCCTTAGTAACTATGTGGACCATCAGGTTAATCAGGTGCTTTAGGTCTTTTACCTTAACCATGCCCTGAGCTGCCTGGAGAAGGATTCTCTGGTATTTTTTCTGCTCAGCTAAGATTAGGTCTTCAGCTTTTTTACGTAGATGAGTGTAGATTAAAGGACCTAAAGTAGCCAAGAAAAACATAATTGCAGTGGGAAGAATCCAGGATTTGGTTAGATAGCCGATAATAAAGGGAATACCTAAAACAAGGCTATAAACAAAAGCAAATATGCCAGCCCGGGTAATTGCTACTTTTATATCCATAAGGCGGTGCTTGATGATAGCATAAGCGATAATTAGAGGATACAAACTAACAAGAAAATTAGGGTAGGGGTAAAATTTTATATTAAACACTGGGAGGTAACTAGTGGATCCCCCCATAAAGGCTAATAAAGAGGCGGCGAAAATATATTTGTATTGATTTTGACTATATGGCTTCAGTGCTCTATAATGTTTAAAAATAGCCAAATTAGGGATAAAAGCATAAATTCCAAAAATAAAAAGGAAAAAATGATAAAAAGGGCCTGGTTTCGCAAAATAGTTTATGAATAGATCGGGTATAGGATGTACATCAATAATTACCAAATTAGCAAAATTCAAAATGGATAGAAGAATCCCAAGACCATAACCCAAGTATATAAATTTCTTATATTGTGAATAAAGATTGAATAAGGATAGAATAAAATGTGAATAAAAAACGGGAATAAAAAAAACGGCAAAATAAAATATTTTTGCGGTCCAAAAGGCTCCTTCCTTGGTGGTAGATGTAATCTCGATAAACATCCCTACACTCCATATTGCAGTAACCAGATTTAGAAGAAAAAAAGTCAGATTTATAACATTTCTTCTATTTCTCCAAAATACAAAACTTCCTATAGAGAAAGTAGAGATAGCATTAATTAAACAAGATATTTGAAAAGGATAAAGCATTTTCATAGCCTCCTGACTAAATTATATTCCTAGAAAAGTTATATTATCCCTAATTTTTTTCCTGCTTTTTTAAATAAATCTAGAGCTCTTTGTAACTCGGTAATAGTATGTAAAGCCATCACCTGAACTCTTATCCTCGATTCATTTTTTTTAACTGCAGGAAAAATAATGGGATTGACAAATACTCCTGCTTTATGAAGCGCTTGAGCCATTTTATAGGTATTTATCTCATCTCTGATAATAATGGGAATAATTGCAGATTGGCTATTACCAATATCGTATCCCATATTTTTAAGCCCTTCTTTCATGTATTTAATATTTCTCCATAAGTGGGCTAGTAAATACGGCTCGTCTCTTATTACTTTAATAGCAGCAATTACACCTGCAACAACTGGTGGTGGTAAACTGGTAGAAAAAATAAATTCTCTAGCAGCATGTTTTAAATAAGTAATTACCTCCTTTTTAGAAGCAATAAATCCTCCTAGTCCCCCAAGAGCCTTACTCAATGTGCCCATTATAATGTCAATTTTTCCCATAAGATTGAAGTGTTCAGGAGCTCCTCGACCTGTCCTTCCCAAAACGCCAGTAGCATGTGCTTCATCGATCATTATTCTAGCCTTATATTTCTTCGCCAACTTATATATTTCTGGAAGGTTAGCAATATCTCCATCCATGCTATAAACACTATCTACAACAATCAATTTATCACAATCTTCAGGATAATATCGTAATATTTCCTCCAATTTCCTCATATTATTATGAACAAAAACCCTTATTTGAGCTTTAGAGGCTTTACATCCATCAACTATACTAGCATGATTTTTCTCGTCATTTATAATAACACTCTCCTCTGTCACTAAAGAAGGGATTGCTCCTGCATTTGTCATAAATCCTGTACTAAATACTATAGCAGCTTCTGTCCCCTTAAATCTCGCAAGCTCTTCTTCCAACTCCTCATGTAACTTATATGTACCACTTAAAAGCCTTACGCCTCCTGATCCTACCCCATACTTCTTAATTGCTTTTATTGCAGCCTCCTTTACCTTAGGATGGAATGTTAATCCTAGATAGTTATTTGATCCAAACATCAACATTATTTGACCTTTAACTTTTACACGAGGTCCACACGAAGATTCAAGATTGCGGAGATAAAAATAGTAACCTTGTCTCTCCCCCCATTTAATTTTGTCTATTAGAAACTTCATTTTTCTTTTTATACTTATTAGTGATCTTTCCATTTCCTTCCCTTCCTTTATTTTGCTCTATTCTTTCTTATAAAGTTTACTATATCTCTTACTGTTCCAATATTACTAAATTCCTTTTCGGAAACATTTATCCCTAACTTCTCTTTTAGCTCAAACATTAATTCTACTGCTATAAATGAATCCATACCTAACTCATCTACCAAATCAGAATCTAATTTTATTTTTTCAATATCAATATCCAATCGGTCGGCTAATATCTCCTTTACTTTCTGCTCTATTTCTTTTCTATCCATCATACCTCCTGAAGATTAAACAAGCATTATTTGAACCAAATCCAAAGGAATTAGATAGAACTGTTTTTATTTTTGCTTTTCGGGGTTTGTTGGGTACATAGTCTAAATCACATTCAGGGTCTTTATATTCATAGTTTATAGTAGGAGGAATTATTTGATGTTCTATAGTTAAGCAACAGACTACTGCTTCAATAGCACCTGCTGCTCCAATAGTATGACCAATCATAGATTTAGTAGAAGATATAGGGATTTTGTAGGCATAATCTTGGAAGACTTGCTTTATTGCCTTTGTTTCTATCCTGTCGTTTTGAATAGTGGATGTGCCGTGGGCATTTATGTAGTCTATATCTTGGGGCTTAAGGTTAGCATCTTTCAGGACTTGTCTTATTACCTTTACTACATCCTCCCCTGAAGGTTTGGGCATTACCATATGATAAGCACCAGAATTACAAGCATAACCAATTATCTCAGCATAGACATGGGCTCCTCTTTTTTTAGCATGAGATAATTCTTCTAATATCAAGCAAGCTGAACCCTCCCCAAGAACAAAGCCATCCCTTTTCTTATCAAAAGGCCTGCTTGCTTTTTGAGGTGATGAATTTCTCTTAGATAATACCCTTAAGGCACTATAAGCGCCAAATGTAAATTGAGTAAGAGGCGCCTCTGTGCCTCCTGCTACACACACATCTACCTCATCATTTTGAATTTTCCTTACAACCTCTCCAATAGCTATTGCACCTGAAGAACAGGCTGTAGATACGACTATATTAGGTCCTAATAGCCTAAATTGGATAGCAATATGGGAGGCCACAGCATTAGGGCTAATTCTAGGAACACATAAGGGATTAAGTCGATGTGCTCCTTTCTCAAAGCCTGCCAAGATTTGTTCTTCATGAAATAGGACTCCCCCCAACCCGGAGCCAATAATTACTCCGATTCTATCTTTATCTTCTTTATCTAAATCGAGTTTTCCATCTTGTAAAGCTAGTTGACAGGAGGCTAAACCTAAATGCACGAACCTATCAACTCTCTTAACTACTTCCTTACCCATAAAATCAAGAGGATTAAAGTCTTTTATTTTAGCAGCTATTTTTGTGTCAAATAGGGACACATCAAAATCTTTTATCAAATCAACTCCTGATTTTCCCTCTAAATTAGCCTTCCAGAATTCATCTTTCCCTATCCCATTAGCAGCTACAACTCCTAAACCAGTTACCACTACTCTTCTTTTCCTTCTCATAAACTCCCTTAAATTATTTATTGGGCTTATTCTTGTTCTCTAAATTATGCTTTTCTTTCTCCTCCAACCACTTATCTATAGATTTCTTATTAAAACGCCAATTATATCCAATTTTAAAGGCTGGTATTTCTCCCCTTTTAGCATATAAATATACAGTCTCCCGATGTAAACCCAAATACTCAGCCACTTCCGTAGCGTTCATTATTTTCTTAATCCTCCTCATTCTTATCACTCCAATACCTTCTCTCCTAAATAGTCCTCTAAGTGTCTTCTCCTTAAACTTTGTACAACTGAAATCTTCTGGTTGAGATAAAAACCCAATAAATTCAGTTAAATCCAATTAAATCAAATTATATTAACCCTAACCCTGATTAAAAGTCAAGCAAATTCTCCAAAGCTTTTCAGGGATAGGAAGAAAGATTATATCTCCCTCTCTAAGAGATCAGAGAAAATTTCCCATTATAGGCAATGCTTCTACTGTAAACTTACACACTTACGCTCTCTTGAATTTTTAAAATATAACAAAATTTATTGCTATAGCAATTGAAATTGTTACATTTGATTTTTTAAGTGGACGTTTGTTTATTAAAGGTATGTTCTTTTTTCGGCTAAAGTTCTTAATCTTCTGCAACATTTCAGTTTCAAACAAAAATGTTGCATAAATTAGAGATTTATTCATTGAAAATTGAGAATTGGAAATTGAAAAATTTTCAGCTTTTGTTCTCTCATTTACATTATAAATACTGTTTTTAATTATAAAATAGTAAGATTAATGGGGGGGGTAGATGCTTTTTGGAAATTTTTAAAGGTAGCAAATAAAATACTATTTATTCTCTTGTTTCTTTATAAAATTAAGAATTATTTTAATAAAATTATCAAAATCATTTAGGCGGGTATGCAGAATCTTAAATATTAATTTATCATCTACTTCAGCATATTCATGAACCAAGATATTCCTTAAGCCTCGCATCTCTTTTAACATCCTAAGTATTTTATCAGTAATAATTCCCTTTCTAAATAAACTCTCAAATAAGTCAATTTCCTCTGAAGGAATTCCTAATCTTAAGTTAGACACAAGTATTTTACACACATCTATAACACTCTCTATAGAAAGTTGAAGCAATCTTTCGCAACTGCGTTTCTTCTCTATACTCTGATACTCATCAAAATTAGACGGCATAATCTGTTCTAATTCTTGCAGATATCCCCTTAATTCATCAATCTTTATTAAAATTCTCTCTTTATCTAACATCTTCTGTCTCCTTCAAATAATATTTAAAGATATGCTCAAAATCGCTATACTCAGTTATAACAGAAAAAGCTAAGTTGTACATCTTTTCCTCATCTTTGCATAAAATAATTTTACCCTCTTTTAGAATTCTTTTTTTTATATAAAGAGGTAACTGCTGGAATATTTTAACATCTATCTGAGGGAATAGTTCCAGAAATTTTAATTTTTTTTCAGAGAGAGCTAATTCTGAATACTGAGCTGGTTCTAACACTAAACATATATCTATATCAGAAAGTCTGGATAGTTCTTTTCTAACTAAACTACCAAATAAAAATACAGCCAAAATATCTTTGTCTTTTTTAGCAAAATCCTTGATTTTTTCTAATAAACTGAGCATTATTTTCTTTAATTCTGTTTTTATTTAAAAATTTTACCCTTTAGAAAAACTTGCCCTTCCAACATTTAATTATAGCATAAAAAGTTTTTATTTCTCAGTAATATTTTAATTTAATCTCTTATACCTGTAAAGCAGATTATTCACTTTATATTATAAGCACTACTTTTATTTTTAAGTTTTTTTACTTA
>QNCG01000014.1 GCA_003644445.1 Candidatus Duberdicusella sinuisediminis
ATAAAGGACTATTGATTATCATCGGAAATTTGTTGTTTAGTCTGGTCAATAAAATTCTTTACTGAAGAAAAACTTCTTTGAGCATCGTCTCTTAAAGGAGAAAATTTGGCAAACTTAACTAAGTCGGAAAAAGAAAAAACTTCTTTTAGAATATTTTTCTGTTCAGGAGAAAAATAATTAGCCTCTCTCAAGAAAGAAAAAAACTCTTCAGTAGTCATCTCTAAAGCTTTTATCTGAAAGCGCTCTTCTATATAATCTCTTAAGATATTAGATAATTCTACATAGAAACTTTTAAAATCTCCTCTTTCTAAGTAATCTTTACTTTTAAGAAGTTCTAACTTTTTGTAAGCTTGCTGATGGGGAGGGATTTTAACTTGGGAAGAGGGTTTTCTTTTTCGGAAGAAAAAATACACCCCAGAGCCTATACTTCCTAAAACTATAGTTAAAATAAATAAAGCTAACCCCCAATTAAAAGGATAATTTAAGGGTCCATAAATATCTTTAATTTGAAAGGGTCTTTTTTGAGTAAGAAGACTTTTGACTTCTACTTTTAAGGGTTTAGAATAAATAGTTTTGTATTCTTTATCTTTTTTTCTCTTATAGAGAATTTTACTTGGAGGTATAGTATGAGAGCCACTTTGGTAGCTACTGAGTTTGTACCATATTTCATATATTACTCTTTTTAAAAACCTCCTTTTCTTCTGGCCAAAATCTTCTATGGCAAAATTTTCTAACCCCTGGCCAAATCCGGGAAGTTTGACTTCTATATCTTTATCAGCTATAATTTTCAAAGTATAAGTAATCTTTTCTCCAATAGTAACCTTATTTTTATCTAACTGAGCTTCTACCTTTATATCAGCTTGAGCAAAACTAGCTCCTCCCCAACCCCAGAAGAATATAAATACTCCCAGTAATTTAAGAATCACTCTTGGGCTCATCTTTCTTATCTTCCTGATAAAAGATTTCTACTTCCTCCTCTTCTAAGGCTTCCTCCAACATAGAATTGATAATCTCTCTCTTCTTTTTAAACCGGTAATCTTGTTCTAAAATATCTTTTACTTCTTCAAAACTCTTAATTCTGCTGGGGACAATATCTTCTATCCGAAAGATGTAGAACTTATCTCCTATCTTTACTGGAGAAGTGATTTCTCCTTTCTTCTTAGAAAATATTTCTTCTACAGCTTGGGAAGATTCTCCCAGTTGGGGAATATAGGAACTTCCTTGGTAAATCCATTCTTTAAGTTCTTGGACTTTTCCTTCTTTAATTTCTTCTAAAATTTTTTGCTCTTCTTCTTTTTTAGAAAAAGAAAGATAACTCACTTTAGCTTTAACCTTCTCCCAGTAATTCTCCTTATTAGAATCGTAATATATCTTTAACTCTTCAGGGCTTACTTTCAATTTTTCTTTTAACTCTTTCTCTACCATCTTTTGGAAAAGAACTTCTTTTTTATACTCTTCTACATTCTTTAAAAAATCAGGTTCTCTATCTAAACCTAAACGCTTTGCTTTATCACTGATAATCTCTTTAGCTATATAACTGCGAATAAAATCTATCTTTCTCTCTCCTTCAAAATACTTCCTTTGATAAGGAGGTAAACTATCCAAGGCTTGGTTGATTTCTTGCTCAGTAATTACTTTTTCTCCTATCCGGGCGATAATAGGAGACTTTTCTTTAGGTAGGTTAAGGGAAGCACGGGTTTTTAGCTCATACTTTGCCTGCTGGCTCATTCCTAAATTTTCTAAACAGGCAACAATTTTCTGGTTGAGTTCTTCTTTAAACTCAGCATTTTTATTTAAAAACTCAGCTTTATAGAAATATTTTAAAGCCTGCTTATAATTATACAAATCCATATAGATATTTCCTAACCGATAACATATCTTACTAAGTTCTCTCTCAGTTAAAGGAGCCTTTTTAATGTAATTCTCTAATTCCTGAGCTCCCAAAGACTTAAGCCCTTTAGAAAGAAGAAGATTGGCATACTCCAGCTCTTTGGAAGGAGAAAGAACCCTGCTCTCTTTTTTAAGAGAAAGAAAATCTAAACTGAATCTACCTAATAAGATTGAGAAGATAACTAAGACGATGGTATTAATTAACAATAATAGCCTCATCTCCTCAACTTCCTTTTAGAAAAAAAGGTTACTAAACTATCTTTGTAAGAAATATCTGTGCGTAGAGAAATATTATCAATACCTAAACGCTCGAAAATCTTATCCCTTTTCTCAAAAAAACTTAAAGCCCTTTTCTTAAATGCCTCCCTAACCTTAGGAGAAGAAGTATCTACTGTTATCTCTTCTCCTGCTTCGGGATCGAAAAAACTTACTATACCTAAATTAGGCAGTTCTAACTCCTTAGGATCAGTAATAGTAATTGCAATCAAATCGTGGTGTTTGTTAGTAAGAGATAGAGTATGCTCAAAACCTTCACTGTAAAAATCAGAAATAATAAAAACTACAGCTTTTCTCTTACAAACCTTGTTAAGAAAATCTAAAGCTTTAGATACATCCGTTCTCTGAGAAAAAGGTTGAAAATACAAAGCCTCTCTAATTATTCTTAAACCGTAGTTTAGGCCTTTCTTAGGAGGAAGAAACTTTTCTATTTGGTCAGTAAAAAGGACTAATCCCACTTTGTCTTTATTCCTCATAGCTGAAAAAGCCAAAATTGAAGCTACCTCAGCAGAAATCCTTCTCTTTAATTTGTTTACTGAGGAAAAATAAAAAGAAGCCGAAACATCTAAAAGAATCATAACCGTAAGCTCTCTCTCTTCTATAAACTTTTTCACATAAGGAGAATTCATGCGAGCAGTGACATTCCAGTCAATAGAACGGATATCATCTCCCGGCTGATACTCCCTCACTTCCTCAAATTCCATACCTCTGCCTTTAAATACACTCTGATACTCTCCGGCAAATACTTCGTTAACTAAACGAGAAGTAATAATCTGAATATACCTTATCTGGGTTAATACTTCTTTAGGAATCATTTTTCTATTAAGGAACTTCTATCTCTTCAAATATTCTTTTGATTATATCTTCAGAGGTCTTACCTTCAGCTTCAGCCTCATAACTTACAATTATCCTGTGTCTTAAGATATCCGGGGCTACTGACTTTACATCTTGAGGGGTAACATAACCTCTACCTTGAATAAAGGCGTAGGCTTTAGCCGCTAAAGTAAGATAAATAGTAGCTCGAGGAGAAGCTCCATATTGAATAAGAGGAGTTAAATCTTCTAACTTATACTTGGCGGGTTGGCGGGTAGAAAAAACTATATTTAAAATATATTCCTCAATTCGCTCATCCATATAAACTTCATCTACGACTTTCCTTGCCTTAAGAATATCCTCAGGAGATATAACTGGGCTGGGGTTAATTTCTTTATCAGTAAAACTCATTCTTTTTAAAATTTTACGCTCTTCTTCCCAGGAAGGATAAGTTATATTTACTTTCAGCATAAACCTATCAATCTGAGCTTCGGGTAAAGGGTAAGTTCCTTCTTGCTCGATAGGGTTTTGAGTGGCTAAGACTAAGAAAGGCTCGTCTAACTTAAAAGTCTCTTCTCCAATAGTAACTTGTCTTTCCTGCATAGCTTCTAAGAGAGCACTTTGTACTTTAGCTGGAGCTCGGTTTATCTCATCAGCCAAAATTATGTTAGCAAAGATAGGACCTTTCTTTACTAAGAATTTAGCCTCTTTAGGATTGTAGATTAAAGTCCCGATTAAATCTGCAGGAAGTAAATCCGGAGTAAACTGAATCCGCTGAAACTTAGTCTGGATAGCTGAAGCTAATACTTTTACTGAAAGGGTCTTAGCTAATCCCGGCACACCCTCAATCAAAATATGGCCGTTAGCTAAAAGCCCTATTAACAACCTATCTATTAAGTACTCCTGGCCTACAATTACTTTAGAAATTTCTGCCTTCAAAGCACTAATAAAAGAACTCTCTCTTTTTACTTTCTCGTTAATAAGAGTTATGCCTTCTGAATTCATTTGGCCTCCTTTCTTTGGTGGTATCAATGTTTATATTCTTTTTATCCTTCTTAGTCCCCAAAGAATCTCCACAAACTAAACATCGATAATCATAGAGATTACCATCAGGTAAGACTAAAAGCAGAACTTCTCTTACCGGCATAGAAGCCTTACAATTAGGACAATAAAGGTGGGTTGCTGAAAACTCCCTAAATTGCCTCATTTTTTAGTTTACAGAATAGATAAGAAGACTTAAATAATTTTTCTTTCTAAACCTAAAGCAATTATCTTCTCTAAAAGTTTTAAATAGCTTATGCCTGCTTTCTCTGCTGATTGAACTATCTCATCATTCTTAGCTAAAGAAGGATTAGCATTTGCTTCTATTATATAGACTTCGGAATTAGCTGTAAGGCGAATATCAAAACGAGCATAAGAATCCATACATAAAGCCCGGTAAGCCCGTTTACAGATATCAGTAATCTTTTTATCTACTCCCTCGGGCAATCTTCCTGCAAAAACATTTTTTATCCCCCACTTTTCCCGATAATCGTAATCCCATTTAGCCTTATAAGTAGCAATCCGGGGTTCATCTTGGGAAAACTCTCCAAACTTCATTTCTCTAAAGGGGAGTATTTTAATTTTTTTACTACCGAGAATACTCACATAAAGTTCTCTGCCTTCAATATACTCTTCAGCTATAGCCGGTGTGTTGAAGTTTTGATGAATAAACCTCACTCTATCTATTAAAGCCTCCTCACTGTCTACCACTGAAGCTAAAGATATCCCCCGAGAAGCTTCTTCACAAAGAGGCTTAACAATTAAAGGGAGTTTTAATTTTTTAGGAAGCCAGATTTTTCTCCCCTTGTAGAAAGTGTAGAAATTAGGGACCTTAATTCTATGAAAACTTAAAATCTCCTTAGTTAAAGCTTTGTTATTACAAATAAACAAAGCCTCAGGGCTTGCGCCAGTATAAGGGAGGCCCAACATTTCAAATAGGGAGGCTACATTCTTATCCAAAAAAGACTTCTGATTAAAAACTTCTACCAGGTTAAAAATGATATCAGGAGGATTTTCTTTTATCTCCTCTAAAAGAATACTTATATCGTTATAAATCCCCAAAAGACTTACCGGATAACCGGAAGTTTTAAGAGCAGTATAAACTTCTTGTTCTACCATCCAGTCAGGGTCCTCAAATTCTCTTTTAAAATCATAACCCCGCTCAATAAAATAGGGGCTGTCAAAAACTAAAAGTACTTTGGGCCTCTTCATTACTCTATTGCTTCTGAAACTTCCCCGTATATCTATAATTCATAATTAAAGTAGTTATGTAAGTAGAAATCTTTAAAACAGTTATTGTTTCGTCTGTGGCAGCTTTAAGTTTTAAAGCCTTGGTGCGTTCAATCAAATTATCTAAAAGTTCTCCCGTTATGTATTTCTTTTCTCCTGTCCACATCGAGACATTGTTTAATATCTCTTTTTTATACTTCTTTATAATTTCAAAAGCAGGCTGACCCCGAGGGCCAACTAAAAATATTCTCTTTAAGTTAGAATCATGAAAATCAGGAAAATATTCAGCCCAGGATTTTCTTTTTTTCCAGTAATAATTCTTTAATTTTATCTTTAACCTACTGATACTCCAATATTTCTTTCCTTTCTTAACTAAGGGCTCTTTATCTTTTATCTGGCTTATAACCTCATCTACATATTCTAACTTCTTTAAAGCACCCCAACCTTTATATTGAGACCTCCAGTCAATCGCCGGAGAAAGCCAAACTGCAAAAGTCTCAGCAAAGTCTTCATCAGGATGGTATTGAGCATAATAATCCTCTAAATGTCGGACAAAATTCCGACTGTAAGGCCTAAATCTATAAGTATCAGTATACTCTTTAGAAAATTTTCCAAAAATCTTCTGCCATTTTTTTCTTCGGTAGAGTTTGTAAGCATAATTTAAAGCATGGCCAGCTTCATGTCTTAAAAGTTTCATACACCAAGGTTTAGTCTCTCCTTCAGTCTCTAACATCATCTTTTTTTCTAATTTTATCAGCCGGGGATGGGCTAAGAAAAAAGCAATACCTATTACTGGCTCATTATCCGGAGTAAGCCATTCATCAGCTAAATAACAAGGAGGCTTAAATTTTATCCCTTTTCTTTCTAGCTCCTGATAAAGCTGATTTACACAATCTTCTAACCAGGTTCCCTCTATCTTTAAAGGTAAATCGCAGAGTCTTAACTCTAAAAGTTCTTCTTCAGAAATTTGAGATAAATCTACTTCCTTTTTCATCAAAACCTAAAAATAAAATCTATAAAAGGATTATCAAAATGCCGAGAAACCTTTTTGTAGTAATAACTTATAAAAATTATATTTAAACCTACCCCGATAAGAAATAAAGCAACTATTAAAGATAGAAGCTGGGGAAATATTGCTATTAAAACTCCTGCTAATACTAATAAAAAACCTGCTAACATCTTAAACCTCCTTTTTAGGGTTTTCTAATAAATTTATTATACCATAAATTCTCCATCTTCAACTGAACCCCTTTTTATTTAAACACAAACCCCAACCTTCTCTCCTCAAAAAACTTCCTTATATCTTGGGGAAGCTCACAACTAAGGTTTAAAATATCTTTACTATAAGGATGCCTAAATTTAAGATAATAAGCGTGTAAACAAACCCTTTTAAATTTTATCGGCCAATTCTTAGCCAGAGTATACTTCCTTTCGCCAATTAAGGGGTGACCAATTTCTGCTAATTGAATCCTTATTTGATTGGTTCTTCCGGTTAGGGGTCTTATCTCTAAAATAGAAAAATCTTTAAAGCTCTTAATACAGTTAATTTGGCTAACTGCATATTTCAAGCTTTTCCTCTGAGGTTTCACATAGCCTTTTAAAACGAAGCGTTTTTTCTTAAATCTGCCCTGAACTATCCCCAGATATCTCTTTTCTACTTTACCTTCTCTAAATTGAGCCATAACTTTTCTTTGGCTCTCTATACTTTTAGCAAAAATAATGAGCCCGGAAGTAGGACGGTCTAACCTGTGACAAGGGTAAGCTCTTTCTCTCTTTGGTTGAAGATACTCATTCACTAAAGAAAGAAGGGTATACTTCTCCTTTTTAGGAGTAGGAATAACTAAAAGGTTGGGTTTTTTATTTATTACCAATAGAAAGTCATCCTCAAAGATGATTTCGTTACCTTTAATATCCATTTACTCAAAGACTAAGAACTTGGCAAATATTTTAGAAAGAAAAGGTCTCTTGCTAAAGAGTCATAGTAAATATCTTTTGGGCTATCTGGGGATACTCAGCAATAAATTTTAGCTCCTCTTCCACCAAAGGCCTCTGGTTATGAACATTAGCATAGCGGACAAGTTCTAAAACTTTTTCAGCTTCTTTTTCATCTTTAAATTTTATAGCTAATCTTTCATAGACATTTCTAAAACCTTTTATCCCTGAATACTCTCCCACAGTAATTTGTCTTCCTGTTTCAATAACTTCGGGCTCACCTCTTCCTAATTCTTCAAAGTCGTAGAGCTCATAATTTCTCCTATTCTTTAAAGCTCCGTCAGCGTGGATACCAGATTCGTGGGCAAAGGCATTAGCCCCAATTCCTGGCTGATTTAAAGGTATGGGAATACCTAAAGCATAAGAAGCGTACTTACACATCTTCCAAGCCCATTTTAACTTAATCCTTTCGTCTAATTTGTATCTATCCTCTATATCCTGGGAGTATTTGATAGCCAAAACTACTGATATCAAATCAGCATTTCCTGCCCGTTCGCCAATCCCATTTATACAAGTATTAATGTAAGCATCAAACCCTGAATCTACCACTGCCTTAGCTCCTGCTAAAGAATTAGCCACGGCCATACCTAAATCATTGTGGCAATGAAGTTCTATGGGCATGTTAATCTTTTCAGCTAATTTTTTAACTCGCTCATAAATAGAAAAAGGAGAATCATAACCTAAAGTATCACAATACCTTACTCTGTCTGCACCTGCTGATTTTGCAGCTAAGGAAAATTCTATTAAGTAATTTAAGTCGGTACGGGAAGCATCTTCAGCATTTACTCCTATAGTTTCTGCTCCCTTTTCTTTGGCTAACTTAACTGCAGACTGCATAACTTTAATTACTCCTTCTTCATCAAGTTTCTTCTGGAACTTATAGACTATCATCTGTTTAGAAGTAGAAATAGAAAGGTTTAAGTGCTTTAAGCGGGGGACATTCTTAAAGGCGGTCTCTACATCCTGGGGGATAGCTCTTAGCCAGCCACTCAAGCGCATAGGAGAAATAACTCCTGCTTCGGCTAATTCTAAATTAGCATTTAAATAGTTAACCTCATGGTTAGTAAAAGGAAAGCCAAACTCACTCTGGAAAACTCCAAATTTATTAAGGTAGATATTAATTAAAGTCTTCTGGAGTTTAGATAGACATATCCGGGAAGTCTGAACTCCATCTCTGTTAGTAACATCAATAATATAAATCTTGGCCATATCTCTACCTCCTTAAGTTAACTTATTAAGAAAATTCTCTATTCTGTCTAAACCCTTCTTAAGTTCCTCTAAAGAAGTGGCAAAAGAAATCCTCACAAAATCATCTCTGCCAAAGGCTTTGCCCGGGATTACTGCTACTTTTTCTTCTTCTAACAAAACAGAAGCAAATTCTAAAGAGCCTTTAATAATTTTATCTTTAATCTTCCTACCTAAGAAGTTACTTATGTCTAAGAAACAATAAAAAGCTCCTTGAGGCTTAATACAAGAAAGCCCTCTAATTTTGCTTATTCTTTGTAAAAGATAGTCTCTTCTCTTCTCAAATTCTGCTCTCATTTTTCTAACTTCCTCTTGAGAACCTTCTAAAGCTTCAATCCCGGCATGCTGAGAAATAGAGGCAGGGCAAGAAGTAGTGTGGGACTGAAGATTAGAAACAAGTCTTATTATCTCTTCAGGACCTCCCCCATAACCTATCCGCCAGCCAGTCATTGCATAAGCTTTAGAAAGTCCGTTTACTACAATTGTCCTTTCTTTAAGTTTAGAAGACAAAGAAGCAATACTTATATGAGTTAAATTATCAAAGATGATCTTCTCGTATATCTCATCAGAAAGACAGAAAATTCCTCTCTCCTCAATTACTTTACCGATTTTTTCTAGCTCTTGCCGGTTATAGACTATTCCGGCAGGATTAGAAGGTGAATTAAGAATTAAAAGCTTAGTCTTAGGGGTTATGAGCTTCTCAAGCTGTTGAG
Source organism: Candidatus Duberdicusella sinuisediminis (assembly GCA_003644445.1). Lineage (GTDB taxonomy): Bacteria > Omnitrophota > Gorgyraeia > Duberdicusellales > Duberdicusellaceae > Duberdicusella > Duberdicusella sinuisediminis. The sequence continues at coordinate 9,201 of QNCG01000014.1, forward strand.
GGTTTATCTTAAAGTTATCTTCTTCCTTAGTCTCTAAAAATACAGGGGTTCCTGCGGCTAATCTTACCATCTCCGGATAACTCACCCAGTAAGGAGAGGGGATAATTACTTCTTCTCCCGGCTTAACTAAAGAAAAGATTACTTCAAATATAACATACTTTGCTCCGGGAGAAACTAAAATCTGATTGAGGTTGTAATCTAACCCATTATCCTCTTTGAACTTTCTTATTATAGCTTCTTTAAGTTCAACCAATCCTGAAGAAGGAGTATACTTAGTAAAACCTTTATCTAAGGCTTGTTTAGCCTTTTCTTTAATATTCTCGGGAGTATCAAAATCAGGTTCACCAGCAGACAAACTAACTACATCTAAGCCCTGCTTTCTCATCGCCTTAGCCTGAGCAGAAATAGCCAAGGTTAAAGAGGGACTTATATTCTTAACTCTTTCTGAAAACATATAAAAACCTCCTAATTTGGTTATAATATAACTAATTATTTACATTTTGCAAGAATTTTTAGTAAACTACCCTAACATCAAGTAGGCAATGCCCAAATAAATCCCTGTACCCATAATATCAGCTAAGGTAGTAATGAGAGGAGTGCTGGCTGTGGCAGGATCCTTTTTAAGACGGGTAAAGATAAAGGGGAGTAAAACCCCTACCAAACAACCGACTATCACATTTATTACCATAGCTAAAACCACTACTGAAGCCACCTGAAGACTTCCTCCCCTAAGAAAACCCATAAAAGAAATGCCCAAACCCATAGTTAAGCCTAAGCCTAAAGCTACCAACAATTCTCTTCCTAAAAGAAAAAGCCAATCTTTTAACTTTACTGTGCCTAAAGCTAAAGCCCTGATTACTAAAGTTGCTGACTGAGAACCGGCATTTCCTGCAGTATCTACCAAAACTGGCAGAAAAGTAACCAAAACTACATATTTAGCAATAGTCTCCTGAAAACCCTGAATAATACCGCCGGTAACTAAATCCATAATTAAAAGTAAAAAAAGCCAACTAATCCTGGCTCGAAATATCTTTCTAAAAGGTATCTCTTTTATCCGGGTAAATAGCTCTAAATCAATAGACTTGGCTTTAATAGCTGAAAACCGGGTAAAGTCTTCAGTCTGCTCTTCCCGGATAGCGTCAATAATATCATCAACAGTAATAATACCCAAAAGGCGGCTTTCAGAATCAGTAACTGGTAGAGCTACCAGGTTATACTTTTCAAAAAGTTTAATTGCTTCTTCCTGGTCGCTATTAGCAGCAATAGAGATAAAGTGGTAATCCATAAGAGATTCTATAGTTTGAGTCCTTTCAGCTAAAATAAGTCTGCGGATAGGAATTTCATCAACAAGATGCCAGTTTTCATCAACAACATAGAGCATATTAATAGTTTCAGCATCTTTACCATATTTGCGAATATGTTCAATGGCTTCCTCTACAGTCCAACTTTTCTTAAGAGCCACATAATCAGGAGTCATTAATCTACCCACACTATTCTCCGGATAATCTAAAAGTTGGAGGGCTTCTCTTCTTTCTTCAGGAGGAAGAATGTTTAAGAGCTTACGGGTCAACCGAGGAGGCAACTCTTCAAATAGCTCCGTACGGTCATCAGGGTGAAGTTCAGTAATAATTGACTTAACATCCTGGTCTGTAAGACTATTAAGAATCTCTACCTGAAGTTCACCCTCTAACTCCGAAAAAACTTCAGATTGCTTCTGAGGAGGCAAAAGCCTAAGGAGGATTAGAGAATATTTAACCTCAAGCTCTTGAAAAAGCTCAGCTATATCCGAAGAATGAAGTTCAGAGATAACTTCCTTAATCTGTTTCCAGTCCTTCTCCTTAATTAGTTTCTTAATTTCCGGCTTAAGGAGATTAATGGATGTGGCAAGTTTTTCCTGATTCATAGCCTCTCTCTAAATTATTTAAATTATACTATCACATTAAAAGATAATTTCCAATATTAATTTGTATATACCCTCCTGTTTAAATCGGGTTAATAAACTTAAATCTTCTCAATACAAGAGGTATCTTACTTTTGTTTTCTTGCCAAGGGAAAAGTGGACAAGATTTATTCTATCGTTAGGAGCTAAATCTTGGAGGAATTAATGGCTATATCCAGGATTTATCTTCTCTCCCGGTTATATCGTCTAGGTAATCATGGTCTTCTAATTCTTCATCCAGCTCCTGTATCTTTTCTTCATAGGTTTCTTCTTTCTTATTCTTGCTTTCTGAAGGGGAAAATAACTCCTTAACTAAAAAATAATAAAATTGCAATTACTCCTAAAAGAACAATTACCCACATATTAGAGTCAAATTTCTTTATCTCTCAGTATCTTTATTTTTTTCTCTGCCTCTTTCAACTTCTCGAAAAATCTATCCTTTTTAAACTCTGACTCCCAATTTTTCATAATTTTCCATCCTCCAACCCGAATCAAGCTATTACGCCATAAACGATACCACTTTCTCCAGCCTATTTTAATATTATTCAGAAAAAAGATTAAAGAAGGAAATAAAAATATATGTAGTCCTATTATAAATATATATTTAAATTGGTAAAACTTGCCCATAATTTTAAGTATAGAACTTTGTAAACTAGAAGCGCTCAGAGGCTTATCAGGCTCAAAAAGAGGAAAGTTTCCATCATAATATTCCCAGCCAATATCCTCAAGAGGATAAACTCTCTTCTGCCTCTCTAACCTATCTCTTAACTCTGTGCCGGGCAAAGGAACGGGAAGTAAAACCTGAATAGTATCAATCTTTGCTTCTCTAATAAATCTTTTAAACCGCCTAATGCGTTCTCCCTCTGACAAACTAAAAGAGGTATTTTCTCTTAAAGGATAACCAAATATAAACATACCATGAACCAAGAATCCAAATCTATGAAATATTCTAGCTAATTCTATCATATCTTCAGTCCGGATACACTTATTCATTGCTTTTAGCTCCTCATCAATAGGAGATTCAAAACCAATAGCTACCATATTAATCCCGGCTCTTCTCATCGCAGAAAGAAGCTGAAAATCTTTAGCCTTATCTAATCTTATCTGAACTGTAAAATCTAACCTTCTCCTTATCTGGTCTTGATAATCTCTAAGCATATTACAGAAACGAATCGTTTCCTCTCGATATTGGCCAAAGAGGTCATCAACAATAAAAAAATGCCGACCATCTCTACCTTCCACAATAAGTCTGACATCTTCAAGCAGTCGTTCCACAGAAGCAGGCCGAGGCCTACCTTTTACTGTGCAAAATTCACAATTCATTCCACATCCTCTAACTCTTCCTATAGGATAAAGCTTTATCTTTGCATAACGAACTAAAGAAAAATCCGGATGGGGCAATTTGTCAAAATCAGTAATAGGCTCTCTAGGCTCAGTTAAGACTACCTTGCCCTCTTTTAAATAGGCAATCCCCTTTATTCTTGATACATCTCTATTCTCTTGAAGAGCCCCCAGAAGCTCTTTTATAGTCTCTTCACCTTCGCCAATAACCACATAATCAACATAAGAATTCAAAGCCTCACCAATATTTTCTTCAACAAAATGTTGGCCCCCGGCAATAGTTATAACCCCCCTCTCTCTATAGAAACGAGCTATTTCATAGAGCCTGGGAATAGTGCTGGTAAGACCTCCATACAAACCAACTACATCTGCCTCTCTCACAGACTGCAAAAGACTATGGTCAGCTCCTCCAGATAGAGAACGGGGCCCATATTTGCCCAGATTATTCTCATCAATAACTTCAACATCCCAGCCCTCCATCTCTTTAACTACACTAGCTATACAAACAGGACCCAGAGCAGTAGTTATCTTGGCAATATTTGAATAAATATTGAAGGCAGGATATTTGGGAATTATTAACCTAAACCTATATCTTTTTTGGAAAGGACTAAACATTAGTTAATAAAAGATTCAACCCTCCCTATTCTTAAGTTGTATCTGCCTCACTGTTTTGTGAGTAATTGCTTCGGTAAGGGCTATTTTATCTTGAGTATAACTTATATAAGTAGGCTCAACCCCATCGACCCAAGCTCCACAGTTAGCATATATACCTCTATCTAACTGTTCAAGTTGGGCTCTATGGGTATGACCAAATATTACTATCTTTGCTCCTTTCTGGATATGCAACTCTACAGCCTCCTGAAATTCTCCAAAGTGCCCTCCGCATCTTAAATACTCTCTTGTGGAAGGAGAAATCTTATTTCTTACAGATATAGCCTCCTGTAAAAACTCGTCTAAATTCTCGGTTACTTTCTTCGTCCATTTATCAATGTCGGGATGAATAAACCTCTCTAAACCTGCTACAAACAAAGTAAACCTCCTACCTGGGGGCCAGCTAATAGAACGGAGAGGGTTCTTATAGCGATTAAATATATCGTATCTATGGCCGTGCTCAGCAACAATCCCAGCCTCTTTATCCTGATACTCTAAACTTATACCCCACTCTGAATTTATAAATCTTATAAAAGGGATATAATCATGGTTTCCGACTACATAAGTTACTTTTACCTTACTCCTTAAGGACAAAATCTTATTTATAATTTTACTATGGCAAAACAAAACCTTATCTAAATCAGCCTGCCAAAGCTCCAGAAAATCTCCTAAGATAATTAACTCTCCAGCCTCATCTTCAACAAATTTAAGAAACTCTAAGAATTCCTTATCCCTGTGAAAATCGTCTGTTCTTGAGCCGTCTCCTAAATGTAAGTCGCTTATAAATATTTTCATTCCTAACCTAAAAACACAAAAACACCTAAACTTATTATAGCAAAAATAGAGATTTAGTAAAAAAAAAATTATTGTCAAAGAAAAAGTGCACAAAATATTTTACATTATCTTTACCTAAAAATGCTGCCTCTTCACATAAAAGGGGTAATCGCTCCCAGAAAGAAAAAATCTCTTAGGAAGGTTGAAATAACCTATCTTTATCTGAGGAAAACCCCTTCTTAAAAGTTCTACTAACTTGGCAATCCCCAAAATGTTTTTAGCTTTACCCTTACTCTGAAAATATAAATCAGGGTCTATATTGAGGTTTCTCAGCTGAATCATATCTATTTTATAACTCTTAAGAAACTTATCCATAGCCCTAATTTCAGCTTCTCTATCAGTAAAACCAGGAAATACTAAAAGATTAAAAGAAACAAATTTATTATACTTATTCATTACCTTAATTGAATTAACTACATCTGAGAACTTATAACTCTGAGGCCGAAAATAGATATTGTAATATTTAGGCTGGAAACTATTTATACTGACTCTAAAAGAATCAATTCCGCTCTTACACAGAAGCTCTACATACTTAGGAATACTAGCATTGGTATTCATATGGAGGGTGCCTTTATCTATTTTTTCTCTCAATTTAGCTACAGCCCTACTTATCAAAGGAGCATTCATAAGAGGCTCTCCTTCACAGCCCTGACCAAAGCTGACAATCGGCTCTCTTGCCTCTTTCAAGTGGTTATAGGCTACTTCAAAAATTTCTTCTTCTTTAGGCAAAAAATCAATCCTCTGATGAGAAGGAGAACATTCCGAATTTTGATAAGAAAGACACCCCAAACATTTAGCATTACAAGCAGAAGTCGTAGGAAGAGGGGCCTCCCACCTCTTCAAAAATAAATTTTTGGCTGCTAAACAATTATAATTTAAAGCACAATTAGATAAATGCTTATAAAGTCTGTTTTTAGGATACTTAGCTAAGAACTCCTTAACTTTTCGTTTAACTAACTTATTATCATAGAAAGCAGGAGCCTGCCTTCTCCTCCTGTCTACTCTTAAAGCAGTAGTGAAATATTTGCCCCTATAATAGCCTAAAGGAGAATAAGCCCATAAGGGAAGAACCTTTTTTTCTTTCAACACATAAGCAGGGTGGTATAATCTTAAATAAGCAGGGATTAAGAAAGAACTCACCGCAAAGACTTCTCTATTTTTATAAGAAGAAATAACCTCTAAAGACTTACTCTCAGAATTAAATCCTACCGGCAATCTTCCGGGAAGATAAAAAATAGAACTTCCTCTAGGAAGAGTAATTAACTCTTCTCTCTTGGGAAGTCTGAACTTTTCACCATCAGATACCAGCATTCTTAAGTAAGGGTGAACAAAGACTTTCCCTTTTTTATCGGCAAAGAGAAGATAAGGAAGCTCCATTAGAAGTCTTAAAGAGTTTCTCCGGTAAGTCTAAATAAAGCTTCTTTATACTTTTGAGTGGTTTTATTAACTATATCCTCAGGAAGTTCGGGAGCAGGCGGGGTTTTATCCCAGTTGAGAGTCTCTAAATAGTCTCTTACAAACTGCTTATCAAAACTGGGCTGAGGACTCCCAGGAGAATAATTATCTTTTGGCCAAAAACGGGAAGAATCAGGAGTTAAAGCCTCATCTATAAGAATAAGTTCATCACCCCAAAAACCAAATTCAAACTTAGTATCAGCAATAATAATCCCTTTTTCTTCACTGTAGAGACTGGCCTCTCTATAAACAGTTAAACTTATCTCCTTTATTTTAGAAACAAGAGCTTCTCCAAATCTTTCTATAAGATAACTCTCACTCACATTTATGTCGTGGCCTTTCTCCTCTTTAGTAGCAGGAGTAAAGATTGGCTCAGGTAATTTATCAGATTCTTTCAAGCCTTCTGGCAACTTTACTCCACAAATTGAACCCTTCTCTCTATATTCTCTCCAGCCTGAACCTGATAAGTATCCTCTTACTACGCACTCTATAGGTAAAGACTTAGTTTTTCTAACCAACATAGACCTCCCCCTTAAAACCTGTTCATACTTTTTTAATTGGGGAGGATAGTCTTCTATGTCAGCAGAAATTAAGTGATTGGAGGTAATATCTTTAGTAAACTCAAACCAGAATACTGAAAGCCTGGTTAAAATTTCTCCTTTATAAGGGATAGCCGTAGGCAAAACTACATCAAAACAGGAAATTCTATCAGTAGCCACAATTAAAAGCTTATCTTCTAAATCATAGACATCTCTTACTTTCCCTCGTTTGAGGAGTTTTAAATCTTTAAAGTCAGTAAACTTAAGAACCTCCATCACAAAACTTCTTCTTTAAAACAATCGGGGTTTATATAATTTCCAAAGCTCTCTTCTGCCTCTATTAAGCGAGTTTCTTGTTCGGCTAAAACCTTAAAAACTTCGTAAGGAATGCCTTCTAAATCTTCATAAAATTTTCTTACCCTTTTTATCTTGGCTAAATTTTCAGGAACTCTAATCATAAATTGCTTATTGTAATCAGAAAGAGGATAATCTTTATTTAAGACTTCTCTAAAGAGTATTTTCAAATCCTCATATTTAGGGATTAAACCCGTGGGTGTTTTTATTGCTTTTAATTCTTTATTAACTCTTTTAGCCATCCATTTCACCCAGACATGTTTATCTAATTTGCCATTTAGGAATTCTTCGGAGTGTAAATCTTTTAAAAAGTAGTTAACTCCAAAAACTTTAGGCACCTTTTTAAGATCTTTACCGAATTTAATGTAATTTTTAAGGTATTCTCCTAAAGGGATAGAAATGAAATCTTGAATACTCATTATGTTTATTTCAAATTTTCCTTCTTCTAAAACAGCAAAAGTAGTCTCAGTTTCTAAACTTGCTCCATAAGAAATTATACCGTGAACCCAGTCAAAACCTTCCTGCACAGGAACATAACCCTGATAGTCTCTTCCTCCAAAAATAATCCCTCCTAATTCTACACCTTTCCGGTTATCTAAATTCTCATCACAATTTTCTAAGGCTTTTAAAGCTACAGTATAACGAGCATTCTTATGGGAAGGAGGAACAGGATTTCCTTCTTCGTCAACTTTACCTATATACCAATTGCCGGAATAATTTATCCCGTGGGAAGGTAATTCTTTACCCATCCCTATCCAGTAAGGCTCACCATTACTAACTAAGATATTAGAGAAGATGATTTCTCCCGGAGAAGTTAAAACCTTATAAATTAAGGGGTCATCCTGGGGATTTACATTCTGGATTATGCCAAAAATTCCACATTCTACATTTACTGCCCGAGCTCTACCTCCAATATTCCGTAGGTAGGCTAAATCATCAGCCAATATACTCTCCCCAGGAAGCATAGCAGTAGAAGTTTTTCCACACCCTGAAGGAAAAGCTCCGGCTAAATAAATCTTTTCTGAGCCGTTATTTACACCAATAATCATAAAGTGCTCAGCCAACCAGCCTTCCCGGTGAGCTTTTCGGATAGCTAAGCGCAAAGCTAGCTTCTTAAAACCAATGGAATTGCCTCCGTATTGGGTATTTACGCTGTAAACTGTGTTTTGGGTGTAATCAATATAAATTCTTTTTTTCTCTACATCTATACTTACCATATCCTGGCTTAATCTACCTGCAGAATGCAAGGTATAGAAAAATTCTTCTTCACCGTTAGTTTGAGTAAAGGCTTTATAACCTGGCCGGTAAAGAAGACTTACTGAATGAGCCACATACCAGGAATCAGTGCACTCCATACAAAGAATAGTAAATTCTGAATCAGCCGACCCTAAAGTTAAGAAACGAACTATCATAGTTTTATCTCTCATTGAACCCCGCAAAAATTCGGTTATTTCCCTTAGGCCTTCTTCTCTTTCAATTTGATTAAGACTAGGAGGTAGGTAATCGTCTTTAGGGACTAAGAATTTGGTAACCTTTCTATCTCTTGCTTGATCTTTTGGCCCATCAAAGTGGTAGGTATGTCCAGGGATATTTAGAGGCTTTTCTTCTCCTGTCTTTAGAGCCATTTCTCTAATGTAAGCTAAATCCTGAGAAGAATCATCGCAGATAAAAATACTTTCTGGTTCACAAAGAATAACCGCCTTAGTTATATAATCTATTATCTTAGGATTAGAAATTGCTGAAAGCTTCTGATAGTTATTAAGGCTCAATTTACTCTTTAAAACCTTTAATTTCTCTTCTCTACTCATATCCTCTTTCTATTTTTAGAAAAATATTCAGGGAGTATTCTACAGAAAAAATAAGAAAAGTCAAATATTTTCAAGCCTGGGTTCTGTCAACAAAATTGTGTAAATTTATAAAGGCTATACCTCCCTAAACCTTTTTGGAACAAAATAAGTCAGACTTAAATTGTTCGGTTATCAGACTTAAATTGTTCGGTTATCAAGAATTTATACAGAATATTTTACAGTACCTCAAGCCTGGCAAACGTATTATTTGAAAAGATAGGTAACAACCCCAAGTATGAAAAATATTACCTGAGAAGACTTAAAGAAATAAGAGAGGCCTCTTTGGAATTTGACCCACAAACCAGAAAGAAGGTGGTTAAACAATTGCCATTTCGGGTATAGCTGTGCGCACTGATAAGGAAGTTGATTTACTATGGTCCATTTAAAAAGAGCCATCCCTTCAGTTTAGAGTGTGTGTGGCTTGGTATTAAGCACTATCTTAATAAACCTTTCCATCCTGAATCAAATGGCAGAGTCCAAAGACCCATAGAACCAATCAAGAAGAATTCTCCAGGGTTAATCCGGTTAAATCACCAAGAGAATGGGGATATAAGATAAAGAAATGGGAATATTTTCTACAATTTTCAAAGAGTTCATAAGTATTTGGGGGTCTAACCCCTTACCAGTTCTTTTTAAAATATCAAAGAGAGGGGGAAAATGTTACTTGACAGGGGTATATTACATAATTTTAGACCCAGTTAATCAAACGCTGCCAAACTAAAAGTTTATAAAAAGGTTAAAAATAGCATTTGATAAAATTAGATTGTTTTTAGAAGGATAATTACTCCTATAGTAATCTGGGCAAGGGCAATAATCCGGAAATAAATTATTGGTTGATTAGAAAGGGAAGTTATTATTTTTTCTGATACTTTAGATTTAAGAAAGAGTAAAGCCTTAATTAGACTTAAAAACCCGATGATTATTATAATCTTAGCTATAAAGCCTTTTATTTTGAACCCTGAAGATATCAGCAATACAGCTAAAAGAAGAAAAATCGTAAATAAGAGTTTTCTTATATATTTTTGGCTTTTCTTTTGAATTCTTCTTCTGAGAAAATTAGGCTTGATCAAGAAGAAAACCCCACTAATTATTAT
>QNCG01000015.1 GCA_003644445.1 Candidatus Duberdicusella sinuisediminis
TAAAGACTGGTTAGCTTTAGCTAATTCCTCCTTCTCTTTAGCTAAAGATTCATTGATTTTGGCTAGTTCTTCCTTTTCCTTGGCTAAGGATTCATTAGCTTTGGCTAATTCTTTGTTTTCTTTTAATATCTCATCGTATTGGGTTTTATAATAGTCCCTTTCCTCTTCTTTAGTCTTAAAGTCAGCTATTAGTTTCTTAATCTGAGAATTTAGCTCCTTATTCTCTTCAAGAAGAGTTTTGAGCTTCTTGTTCAACTCTTCTTTATCTTTTTTAAGAGAGATATTCTCTCTCTCTATTAGTTCTGCAGATTTGCCAGGAATAGTCTTAGTTTTATCTCGAAGCTCTCTATTTTTTCTAAGAAGCTTAGAATAATCATCTTTAATCTTTTCGTAGCGTTTAAGTTGAGTATCTAATGCCTTTAACGTCTCATCATATTGGGTTTTGTAATGATCCCGCTCTTTTTCCTTAGCCCTAAGGTCAGCTATTAGTTTTCTAATCTGATTTTTAAACTTTAAGAACTCTTCGTTAAAAGACTTGTACTCTCCATCTTTCTTAAAATCAGAAAAACTCCTTTCTAATCTTTCCTGATAAGCTTCAAGTTCCTCTTCCAATCCCTCTTTTTCTTTAGTTAAGGAGTCATTAGTTTCAGCTAAAATATCTGTTTGCTTCTTTAGCTCTTTGTTTTCCTCTTTAAATTTTTGATACTCCTCTGGAAAAGAACTCAGTGGAAATGCTAACAGGATTGAACTTACCCCTAATTTAATCCAAAAATTAACTTTACTCATAAGCCTGCCTTTCTGATTTAAACTTCTTTAATTTTATCTTTTTTTCAGGTTCTTGAGTCTTTAGCCTTAAACCTTCAGGATAATAGCTCTTCAAAGGCTTCTCCAGAGTTTTTCCTACAGGTTGGCCTCTTTTATCTACTAAGACATCGCCAGTAATAATAGTAGGGGTAATCATCACCAAAAGCTCATCTCTACTCTTAGTAGGGACATCTGAAGAAAACAACTTCCCGATTATAGGGATATTTCCCAAAATAGGGGTGCTCTTTCTTGTCCTACCTTTGTCTATACTTCTTAAACCTCCGATTACTATGGTGGTTCCACTCTTAGTTAAAACCGTAGTCTCAGCCAAAGATGTACCAATTATAGGAATCTTATTATTGGTAGGGGTAACCAGAGTTTCTACTACTGAACTAACTTCGGCTTTCAACTTAAGAGTAATATATCCTTCTTCATTTATAGTAGGAGTAAGAAATAATTGGGTTCCTACATCAACAAAAGTTACTTCCTCAGAAACAGTAGAGGTAGTTTGACCGGTGGTAGTGGTGGAAGTTACGTAAGCCTGTCTTTCTCCGATATGGAGGCGGGCTTCCTGATTATTTACCACAGTAATTTTGGGAGTAGAAACTACTTGGGTTTTGCCCAGAGTATTAAAAAACTTCAATATCACATCAAAATCAGCATTCTTATCCACAATCCCTAAATGAATTTCTTCACTACCTACTGAGCGATTACCTGCAGAGTAATTAGTAGAAGTCCCAGAAAAAGGATAACCTCCTACATACTTAACTCCTTCTATATCAGTACCATCAGGAGCCTTACCTCCTTCTAAAACAGTAAGTCGAGAACGCCAAGGGTCAGCTTCAGCTTGAACCGCAGTAAAAGGAGTAGAACCTAAATACCTAAGTCCATACTTTTGAGAAGCTACATCAAACAAACCTTCCCACTCTACTTCTTCAGTAGTACTTTCATTCAGCTTGACTTTTACAATCTTTGCCTCAATCAAAACTTCAGGAGTTCTTTTGTCTAACTTCCTTATTAAATCTTCTATCTGGTTCATTCTTTCAGGAAGAGTCTGAACAATTACCTGATTAGTTCTCTCATCAGCTCTCACAAAACCCACCTTTTTTGCTTCTAACTGAGACTTAAGTTGCTCAGCAACATCTTTAGCCTTAGCATAATTTAGGTTAAAAACCTTAACTACGTTCTTCTTTTCAAAGCTCTTTATCGCTTCTTCAACAAGTTTAATCTTTTCTTCAGTATCCATAATCACTACTGTCCCTGATTCAGGAGAAACCAAGATTCTGCCTACATCACTTTTTAAGGTATCACAAAGATTAAAAATCTGTTCAGGGATAGCGTAGGCTAAATGAAAAATTTTAACTTTTCTTACATCAGAAAAGTATTTACCGTATAAATTCTTATATTCAGTCTCAGTCATTACATTGTAAATGCCCGCTATCCTCTGGTAAGCTAAACCGTTAGCTCTCAACATTACATCAAAAACATCTTTAACCGGAGCATTTTCTACTCTCAAAGAAACTCTTCCCGAAACTCCTTTTGTAGTAACTATGTTTATTCCTGCTTTCATCGCTAAAAATTTCAAAGCTTCCACTACATCTATATCTCTTAAATCTAAGGAAATCTTACCTTCCATCCCTAATTTAGGCTCTTCTCTCTGAGAAGTTTCTTCTTTAGAAGAAAGTTTTGCTAATTTCTCCTGAGGATAAAGATTGAAGATAAATATTAGGGAAATAGTTAAAAATATAAAGATTCTTTTCATTTTAACTCTATCTCTTCAGACTCATATCCTAACACTACCTTATCTTTAAAGATAGCTCTAACTTCTAAATCATTTATGTAATCTCCTCGCTTAAGAAAAAAAGTCTTCTTAAGTTTAGTATCTTCTATCATCACATCGGGGTCTTCAGACCAGGCAATACCTACTAACCTCAAATCCTTTACTTTTTCGGCTATAGAAGGAATTGAAGCTTTCTTTACTTCTGGGGAAGTAGGCTTTTTCTCTTCCTTTACTTGAGAAGCCATTTTAAAAATATCTCTCTTTCTAACTTTCTCTAAATAGAAAGAAGGCTTCTTTAATATAGAACTCTCCACAAATTTAAAACTCTTAGGAGGTTGTATCTGAAAAATAGATTTTATATTTTTATCCATTCTTTTATAGGAATTAAAAATATTAGAGCTGAAAAGAAGGATAATGACCCCTAAAAAAAGAAAGAGCAGTCTATTTATGCTCTTTATATCTAAACTCAAATTCAAAAAATTATCTTTAAAACTTCCCCGCAAAAAAGAAAACCTTCCCCTTAAAGCCCCCCAAGAGAATAAAGAAAACCCTTTACGAAGACCTCTTTTAGAAGATAAAATAGACCCCTCTTTATTTTCAATTACCTTAAGTAATTCTCTTTCGGGAGTAGAAGGTTCTTTCTCCATATCACCATTCAGGTTTATACTCAGTATTAACAAAGACTTTAAGGTTTGCTTTCTTCTTTAAGTCTTTTACCCATTTCTTATATTCTTCAAACTGCTTAATCTTCTTAACTCTCTCTAAATAATAATCTTTTCTTTTAGAAAATCCCTCCTCTTTTGCTAATCTCTTTTTTAAAATCTTAAAAACAGCATAACCTTTATAAATAGGAGAAGGTTTATAGAAATCTCCGGGATTTTTCTCCAACATACTGTAGGCATCTTCTCTTTTAAATTTCCAGATGTTAATTAAAAAATCTAAAGCCACAAATCCTGGCCTCTTAAATTTCTTAGGAAATTTTCTTTTCTCCTCTTCCCAAATTCCCGGCTCTCTTCTAATCTTTTTGTAAAACTCTTTAGCAGTAGCCAAATCTTTAAATAAAACTAAATCTTTGCAAGTCTTAGAAAAATCTTCATAAGCCTTATCTAAATTTTTACTGCTTAGTAAATCTTTATATCTTTTCCTTTCTAAAACATTTTCTATTTCTTTATTAGCAATCTTTTGACGGAGAATATCAGCTCTTATAAAATACTTAAGATTATTCTTAAACTTCTCTAAAGATAATCCCATATTCTCTTTTAACCAGGAATTTAGCTCTTCTTCCTCTTTTCTCCAGTTAAAATTCAGCTGGTAATTTCTCAAAATCATAAAAAAAGCTCTTTCTATATCTGAAAGCTCTATCTTTATTCCTTCTTTATTAGCTTGATAAGAAAGAATTAAATCTTTCAAAATAAGACGGTTTAAATCGGCCTCAGTGGGTTTATCCTTGATTACTTTCTGATAGAAATTATTGGCTTTGCCTAACTCTTCAAATTGACAGAGCTCAACTGACAAAGTATTGTACTCATCAAGGAATTTTTGACGAGCTTCTTCTTCGCTGACTTCGGGATTAAAGCTGTTTATTACCTCTTCTCTTAGCTTCTTAAGGGTAATTAAGTGAGCGATTTGATTCTCAAAGACTTCTCTAGGTTCATTTAACTTTTCTTTAACCCACTGTTCATAAGCCTCCTTATCTTTTTTATAGTCAAAGCTCACTTTATTAGCCTTAAGAATTTTTTCTATTTCTTCTTCTATCTCTTGGGGTTTTGCTTTTATACCTCTCCTAAAAGCCTCATAAGAAAATAAAAGTTCCTGCCAGGTTAGTTCTTCTAACTCTTTCTCATCTTTAGGAGTTCCTCTCCAGGGGGCATTCAGAGTTAAGACTACCTTTTTAGCAAAATAATAATTACTTAAAGGCACCTTTACCCCGAAAAACTCTCCGGCTATCTCTGAAGAAGGAAGCGTATCCTTAGTGAATCTCTGAATGAGTTCTTCCTGGGTAAGTTCTTGAGACTCACCCTTACTCTCTGCTAAGTTAAAAATAAAAAATAAGCTCAATAAGAAAAATATTCTTTTCATTCTCCAGTCTCAGCTTTAGGAAGAGTTAATTGAGAATACCAGCCAGTTTTCTTTTCTTTTTCAATCAAGTCTAAAACCAATTTAGCATCTACTACAAATCTATTTCTTAAGATTAACTCTTTTAAAGCCTTGTGGCAAAGAAGAGTAATCCGGCGAGGATAACCTTTAGTATAATTGTAAATCTCCTCAATTGCCTCATCTAAAAATAGATGCATCTTAGAAGAATAACCGGCCTTCCTTACCCTAAACTCTATCATCTCAGCAGTCTCTTTTTTGCTTAGAGGATTAAGAGTGTATTTAAAGCTTATCCTATCCAAGAAATTGGGGATACTCATAATTTTAGTGTGGAGTTCAAGTTGGCCTAAAAGAACCAGTTGAAGAAGCTTAAACTCATTGGTTTCATAGTTTAGGAGAATTCTTAATGTCTCTAAAGAATTGGGATTGAGCTTTTGAGCTTCATCTATTATTAAGACCACGGTTTTATCTTCAATCACTCCCTTCTGGAATAAGAACTTTTCTAAGGTTTCCTTTAAATCTATAAGAGAGCTGGAGTTAGCTTCAGTTCCAAAGTTTTTAAGTAAGTATTTAAGGAATTCCTCCTCATCGAGAAAACCGGGGTCTAAAACCATATGGAAAATAAAATCTTCCCTTTGGCTTAGCTCTTGAATTAATTTTCGGGAAAGAGAAGTTTTACCCGTCCCTATGTCTCCTAAAATTACACTTAAACCCCTCCTCAATCTTAATTCTATAAGAGTATTAACTAAGACCGTATCGTGATCTTTAGCTAAGTAGAGAAATTCTGGATCAGGAGAAGTAGAAAAAGGCTCTTTTTTAAACCCTAATATCTTATAATAACTCATCTCTTCTTAACCCCTACCCTCATATCAATACTATTTTTGCCTAAACTAACTATGCTTTTTTAACATCTTATGAATAAGCCTTAGGGGGTAGCCTTCATCTTTTAACTGGGAAATCTTCTCTAAAGTTGCTATAACCTCCTTCTCTTCATAGAGCCTTTTATTACCTTTCCTTTTTACTACTGAGAGAAAGCCTAAGTTAGTATAGTGATTGATAGTAGGATAGGAGACATCATATTTTAAAGCTATCTCCTTAGCTGAGATTAATTTTTTGTTGGAGTCAGACATTTTAATTATTTTATAATAATTAATGTATTTACTTTAAGTGCAATACCTATAATGCATATACAAAATATTATAAAAACAAAAACCTGTCAAGGGAAAAATAGGAGGGTTTTGACAATAACTAATTGATACACAATATCTTGTGATTAAGTATATTTTAAAGTGTATATTTAGGGGGTTAATTTTAAAAAAATTAGGGGTAAGAAAGAGTAAAAACTTTCCCTCCCAGAAGATAGTATTTGGAGCCATTAACCTCTACCGGTATCTTTAAGATCTTCCCCCAAGGGAGAAAAGTCTGAATTTTAATCTTTCTCCTATCTATAGAGACCTTAAACCCCACTCTTCTAAAAAGAAAATTAAAAGTTATCTTCTTCCACTTGCGAGGTAAAGAAGGTTTAATTTCTATTTTATCTTTTTGAAAATTTAAGCCGGCAAACCCTCTTAAAACTAAATCAATAGAACCTCCCATAACTCCAGTATGAATACCTTCGGGGGTAGTGCCTCCTTGGGTATCATAAAAATCAGCCTCTAAAACTTCAATAAGCCACTTCCAGGCTTCCTGGCTCCTCCCTAAATTCTTAGCTACTAAACAATGGGCAACCTTACTTAAGGAAGAGCCGTGAGTAGTTCTCTTCGCATAATAATCATAATTCTTCCTAATCTTATCTAAATCCAGATCAAAACCCAATCTCTTAAAAATAGCCAGAACTTCTTTAAAAGAAAATAAATAAAAAATCATCAGAACATCAGCCTGCTTAGTAACCTTATACTCATCAGGAGATTTCCCCTCAGCCCTAAGAATTCTGTCCATTCGAGAAATATTTCTATATTTAAGCTTATAACTCTGCCAGTCTATATCTTTTAATTTAAAGTAGCCCTCAAATTGCTCAATAATACCTCTCTTATTCACGATTATATTCATTTTTTTAGTTATATCTTCCCACCTTTCTAAATCTTTACTATTTATTTTAAGTTTTCTCAAAAGTTTTCTTTTGTCTTCTTCAGAGAGAATCTCTAATATCTCTTTAGCTTTAGTAAGAATCCAGACAATCATAAAGTTAGAATAAGCATTATCTCTGAGTCCCGGTTTACGAGCCTGAGGATATTTTTCGTGGAATTCATCAGGCCCCATAAGCCCCTGGGTGTGGTAGCGCCCATCTTTCCTGCTGTATCTGCAGAGAGAGCCGGCAAATTGAGCTATAGACAAAAACAACTCTCCACCCCAAGAAGCCAAAAACTTATAACTCCCAGTAACCAAGTAGTGTTTATACACATTGTAAGCAATAGCAAAAGATACGTGTCTTTGCTGGCAGCTGTAATCAGGACCCCATTCTCCTGATAAAGGATTAAGGTGAAAAATTTGGGTTTCCTCTCTCCCCGAAGAAGCGCTTTGCCAGGGAAACATTGCTCCTTTATAACCGTACCTGCGAGCATACCTTCGAGCCGAAGATATCCTTCTATATCTATATAATAAAAGAGCTCTGGCTACCCGAGGCAAATGAAGGTCATAAAAATGAAGAGAGAAAGCACTATCCCAAAAGATATGACCCCGGTAGGCTTCGCCGTGCCAACCCCGGGCAGGGAGTCCAGCGTCAATCTTTAAATTATGTAAAGAAGCAGTTTGAAGAAGATGGAAGATATGTAATCTTAAAATCTTCTGGGAAAAAGTATCTCCTTTAATCTCAATATCACAAATATCCCAGAGTTTCTCCCAGACTCTCTTCTGAGAAGAGGCTAATCTTTTAAATTCAGGAATTTTTTGGGCTAAGCTAATTGCTGAAGAAAGAGCAGATTCTTTTATATCCTGGTCCTTAGAAGTAAACATAGCTAAGCTCTTCTCTATCCTCAAAGGATTACCCTTCTCTACAAATACCTTAAATTCCTGGCCAATTATTTCTCGACCTTTCTTAGGTATCTGCGTTTGAGGAAAAATCTCTCTTTTCTTTAGGAAGACTCTTAATTTAGAAGCCTGGGCAATCTCTATCTTAGAAGAAGAGGTTTCTGTCAAGAGATATATACCCTGGCCAGAAAAATTTCCTAACTCTTTAGGTCTTAAATGCTTAGAATTTAATTCCCTATAACGCTCTACCCCACTATTGATAACTGAACCATCTAACATTGTCCCTACCGTTAAATAACCCTGATAATTTAAAGGTTTAATCTCATAGAATAAAACTCCAATATGAGGGTTAGCCATAGAAACAAGCATTGTGGAAGTAATAAGAGTCTTTCTCTTCTGCCAATCTTCAAAAATTATCTTCCTAAACAGGCTTCCTTCTCTCAAGTTAAGCTCCTGGTAGTAAGAGATTATCTTAGAAGTAGAAGGACAGAACCAATCTTCATCCTCAATCCTAAAGGTTAAAAATAGCCAGTTAGGACAATTAACCAAATCTTCATTTACCACTGTTCTTCCGGCTATTCGGCTGGTGAGTCTATTGTAGAGTCCAGCTATATAGGTTCCCGGATAATGAACTCGAGAAGCCACGGCCTCGGGAGCTGCACCTCTACTCACAAAATAACCATTTCCTAAAGCACAGAGAGTCTCTCTTAAACCTTCCTGTTGAGGCCGAAAATCTCTATAGACAATCTTCCAAGTATAGGGCACAGCCATATGACTATTAAGAGTTTAATATCAGCTTAAGAAAAACTTTTACTTCTTCCGGAGAATCAAGATAAAAATAAGCAGAAGAGGGTTTGAGAGTTTTACCTCTGACTAATATAGGTAAACCCTGGGTTCTTACTACCCGGAAGGCATCTTCATCAGTAGTATCATCTCCTAAGTAAACTACTAAAGAATCTTCTTCTCTCCCTAAAGTTTGGACTATATGCCTTAGGGCTTTGCCTTTATCCCAATCGATATCAGGGATAATCTCCAAGACTTTTTTACCTTCCATTAACCGCAGAGAAGGGTTATCTTTAAGAACATCTTTTACAAAATTTCTTATTTCCTTAACTTTAGCTTCTTCTTTTACCAAACGGTAATGCACAGCTAAACTGAATTGCTTATCCTCAATAAGAACTCCTTCTATACTGCTTAATTTTTCTACAAATTCTGCCTTAAGTTGAGAAATTAAGGAACTCATCTTTTCAGCTGGAGGAAAGATAAAATTAAAATTTGGGCCTTCAATTTTAAAACCGTGATTACCAGCATAAAAAATATCTTTAATCTCTACCAAAGACTTTACCTCCTCTATGGGGCGCCCACTTACTATAGCCAACTTAAACTTTTTAGAGGTTTCTTTAAGAAGACCACGCATCTCTTCATCTAACTTAGCTAAATCTGGCTTTTCTACAATAGGAGTTAAAGTCCCGTCATAGTCAAAGAAGAGCAATAATTCCTTCTTTTTATCTTTCAGAAAGTAGCTGGCTGGTCTTAAGAAATCAGGATTTAAAAGAAGAGAAGAAGATATGGGAATTAATTTTCCTTCTAAATTATATAGTCCTGAAGGAGGTTTATCCCAATACTCTTTTAAAGGGAGGGGTGCTTTTTTAAACCAATCCTCACAAAAACCTAAATCTAAATATTCTAAATCCTCTAAAGCTATATCTGCGCCAGCAGTAAGTAAATCTTGGGCATTATCTTTGCGAGCTACTCCTGCTACTAAGCCAAAACCTCCTCGTCTTCCTGCAGAAACTCCCGAGACAGCATCCTCTACTACTACACAATTAGAAGGCCTAACACCTAACCTGCGAGCTACAGTTATAAATATGTCGGGATGGGGTTTACCTTTAAGGGAAAGTTCTTCTGAGACTACCCCATCTACTATTACTCCAAATAAACTTAATAAACCACAACTCTCAAGGATACCTTTACAATTCTTAGAAGAAGAAGCTACCCCTACTTTTAAACCTCTGCCTTTGGCAGACTCAATAAATTTAAGAGTACCGGGGAAGACCTGGGGTTTTTCTTTTTTAAGGATTTGATTAAACTTTAAATTCTTCTTATTTCCCAAACCGCAAACAGTCTCTTTATCAGGAGTATCAGAAGGTGTGCCTTGCTCTATCTCAATACCCCGAGATTTTAAAAAACTCCTTACTCCTTCATAACGGGGCTTACCATCAACATAAGGAAGGTAGTCCTGTTCATGAGTAAATTCCCTAAAGGGTTCTTTATTTCTTCTCTCTCTCAATCTTAAATATTCATCAAAAGTTTCCTTCCAAGCTAAAAAATGAAGGCGAGCAGTCTGAGTGATTACTCCATCTAAATCCAAAATAATACCTTCTAATTTTCCCATTTAACTTTAAAACTTAGGTAGAGGGATATCAGTAATAATTTTGCCTATCCACTTCCAGATATTATTCGCTCTTACTGACTGTCTCAATCTCCTCATCCTTTCCTTTATCTCTGTCTCCTCCATAGAGAAAGCTCTATATAAAGCTGAAGCTACCTCTTCCCGAGAATAGGGATTAACTATTAAAGCTTCTTTAAGTTGACGGGCCGCTCCGGTAAACTTACTTAAAACCAAAACTCCTTTTTCCTCAATCTGCGAAGAAATAAATTCTTTAGCCACTAAATTCATCCCATCGTGAAGAGAAGTAACTAGACAAACATTAGCTAACCTGTAAAAAGCTAAAAGTTCTGAGAAAGATAAGTGTCTTCTTACAAATATTATTGGCTTCCAACTTCCCCTTCTGTGTTTAAAGTTTACTTCCTCTACTAAGGCGTTTATCTCATCATTTAGCTTTTTATATTGAGAAAGATGTATTCGGGAAATCTCTCCTACCTGAACAAAGATAACTTTTCCCTTTAAAGAAGGATAAAGTTCAAGAAGTTTATCCACTCCTAAAATTCTTTCAATAATCCCTTTGGTATAGTCTATTCTATCTAAACCTACAATTATTTTCTTACCCTCTAAAGAAAAATCTTCTTTTAAAGACCTCATAGCTTCTTCTACCTCTGGAGACTTAGCCTTCTGAGATATACCTTCAAAGTCTACACTTATAGGATAAGCTCTTACTAAACTGGTGTGAGACTGGAAAGTAACTGAAGAATTCTCCTTATTAACTTTTGCTTCTAGCTCATTGGCTATTGCTTCTAGAAAGTTATTACCGAAATATCTTATGTGAAAGCCTAAAAGGTCATAGGAAAGGAGTCCTTTAAGGAGTTCTGCCCTCTGAGGTAAAATCCTGAATACATCATAAGGAGGCCAAGGGATATGCCAAAAAAGAAGAGTTATAGCGTCAGGCTTAAGTTCTTTTAAGTAGAGACTGCTCAAAGCTAAATGGTAGTCCTGAAAGAATACTATAGCTTTTTTATCTTTTATTTCTTTATATACACTTTGAGCAAATTTCTTATTTACCTTTTTATAAACCCGCCAGTCCTCTTCTTTAATTTGAGGCCTCACATATACCAGGTGCATAAGAGGCCAGAGAGCCTGGTTAGAAAAACCATAATAAAAACCTAAATTCTCCTCTTTAGTAAGCCAGACATACTTTAAAGTATAACTTTCCTCTTGCGGGGGGACTTTGACTTTAGAATCCTTAGCTACTAACCTATCAGCTTCTCCACTACCCGAAGCTACCCACAGCCCCTTAAGTTCACACATAACTGGATCTAAAGCAGTAATTACTCCGCCCGGACCTCTTATACACTCAATTTTACCTTTAACAAACTTGTAGATATAAGGCTGGCGATTAGAAACCACTACAAAGAGATAGTCAGAAAATTTGTCTCTTACTAAATCTAATACTATTCTTTTACTCCAGACTCTAATCATTTTAAGAAATAAACTTATAATATACCGAAAGAGTTTGTTGAGTTACTCTCTCTCTAGTATATTGATTCTCCACTATTTGTCTTCCCGTATACCCCAATCTTATCCTTAACTTGTAATCCTCTATAAGCTGAGTAATCCGGTGAGCCAAAGCCTCAAAATCTCTTATAGGCACTACAAAGCCGTTTATCCCGTCTTTTATAATTTCCGGCATACCTCCAGCATTAGTAACTATCATCGGTTTACCCGAAGCTAAAGCTTCTAACATAGTAAGTCCAAAAGGCTCACCAACTGAAGAAGGATAAACACAGACCGTAGAAACTCCATAAAGTTGGCGCATCTCCTCTAAGCTGTAAACATCGATAAGTACATTTTTCTCAAGTTTAAAGTACTTAATAAGATTAACAATATAAGCAATATCTTTCTGCTGAGTTTGACCCCAGTCAATTATATTTTTAGAACCAGCCAATACTAACAAAACCTTGGGGAACCTCTCTCTCACCAAGTTTACAGCTTTTACACTTATATCGCAACCTTTAGCCAACCCTATGCGAGCAGGATGAAAGACTACTGGCCTATTCTTAAGTTGGGGGTACTTAGCAATTATTTTCTTAATATCTATAGCGGGTTTAAATTTTTCCTCGTCTATACCGTGATGGACAACGGTTATCTTTCTATCGTCTATACCTACACCCATCAACTCTCTTTTTATAAAGAAACTTACTGCTATTATGTGGGTCCAAGAAATTTTATGAGCTAACTCTAAAAATAAAGTATCATCCCAGGCATTATGAGCTGTTAAGAATAAGGGCATACCTTTCTTTTTGGCTATCTCCCAGAGTGTCTGAGCGTGTAAAAGACTAAAATAATGCATATTGTGAGCGTGGATTAAATCAGGCTTAGACCTTTCTACAAAATTATTAAATAAAGAATAGACTTCTTCCTCTAAACCCTGTAGTCCTCTTTTATAAAGCCAGTTTAAATCCATCAAAGGGGTACGGATTATGTCTACTCCCTGATATTTGTAATGGACTTTTACTCCTTCCACAGAGCCAGTAAGCAAACTCACTTTATGACCGTAATTTACCATCTGGGGCAAAATTATAGTTAAGTGAGTCTCCACTCCTCCGATTATCGGAGGAAAGCCCCAGTGAAGATGAGCAATACTTAACTTCCTCTTTCTCATTAGTAGTGAGCCTCCTTTCTGGAATAAACAGACTTTCTCTCAAAAATATATTTTCTATTGGGTTTGAGTCTATGACTTTTACCGAAGACTATCACCTCTAAAGACTTCTTTTCTTTGGTGCTAAATTTAAATTCTACTAAAGAGTTAGAAACTTTAACTCTTATATTTTTTTGACGATAAAGAAAAGAAAAACTTACGCTCTTCCAGCGATAGGGAAGCCGAGGTTCTATGTATAACCTCTCTTGCCTTAACTTTAGCCCCGAAAATCCAAATATTACTGCCTGCCAGGTCCCTCCCAAAGAAGCACTGTGAATTCCTTCAGAAGTATTTCCGTAGAGATTACCAATATCTATTCTCAGAGAGAAATTAAAGAAATTGTAAGCTCGGGGTAAATCCCTCATCCAGGAAGCTAAGATTGAATGGATAGCTGGACTCAAAGAAGACTTGTGCACTGTTCGGGGTAAATAAAAATGGTAATTTACTAATTTACTCTTGTAAGAAAAATACTCATCCAGCAGATAGATAAGCATCAAGACATCAGCCTGTTTTATTATCTGGGTGTGTTTTAAATCTTTACTCTTTAAGTTGGCAGGAATAAGAGGCAGACCATATTCATCAGTTTGAGTAGGTAATATCTTTTTTAACTTAAAATAACCATCAAATTGCTCAATTAACCCTTCCTTATTAATATTAACCTTAATTTTAGAAGCTATCTTCCGCCAAGAGGTAACTTCTTTATCCTTTAGACTTATCTTCTTCTTCAATTCAGAAAGTAAACTCTTCCTTCTCTCTTTAAGTAGAATAAAGCTCTTATAAGCAGTAACCAAAACCCACTTAGCTAACATATTAGTATAGGCATTATTATTCACGGCTATGTGAAATTCATCAGGCCCAATCACCTGATTAATCTCAAACTTGTCTTCTTTTTGATTATACTCTAGGCGGGAGGCCCAAAACTTAGCAATTTCAAAAAGCATCTCGTAACCACAATATTCCATAAATTTCTCATCTTTAGTCCATTGATAATATCTGTAAACCCCATAAGCAATATCAGCACTAATATGCTCTTCTAACTTGTGGGTGTAAATCTTTATAACTCTCCCGTCAAAATCTTTGGCCCAGGAAGGGGTTTCTTCCTCGCCAGTATAGGCCGATTCCCAAGGAAACTTTGCTCCTTTAAAACCTTTGCTCTTAGCTAACTGCCGGGCTTTATCCAACCGCCGATAGCGATAAAGAAGTAGGTTTTTAGCTACCTGAGGAAAGTTCAAGATATAAAAAGGCATAAGGAAAATTTCAGTATCCCAGAAGACATGGCCCCTGTAACCTTCTCCGGAAAGAGTTCTTGCTCCAATACTGGAGAAACCATAGTCATAATTAGCACAGCTGAGCAAATGGTAGATATTAAACCGCAGATTAGTCTGAAAATCATTAGCTGCACCTTCAACAATTATATCTGCTCTCTTCCAGAGTCTTTCCCAGGCTTTTGTATGGGAATAAAGTAGGGTAGAAAACTTAGACTTAAAAGCCTTGTTAAATATTTTAAAGGTCTCTTTTTTGAATGAGGAGTGGTCTTCTTTGTAAGGGAAGCGCTTAATACAAAATATCTTAGTAAAAACTACAGTTTCTCCCTTGTTAACTCTCAGGCGGAAGATATTATCCTTTTGATAGATTTTTTTCCTTCCTTTCTCATAATAAAACCCACTCCAAAAAACCACCGGATGTTTTCTCTCCAAAGTTTCTATCACTAAATAGCCGGCCTGATGAGCCTGGCCTAACTCTCTAACCCGGAAATGTTTTTTTCTTCCCTCACTTAAAACCGAAGCATTAAAAACTGCTGTATCTATGCCGGTATTTACATCCAGAGTAACTGCTGAAGTTAAAGGAGAAAATACTACCTGGAGAACTCCAATATTTTTACAAGCCATAGAGATAAACCGCAGGGACTGATAGTCATAAATCCTTCCCTTTGCATCTCTATATAGACTATGACGAACAAGAACCCCGTATTTTAAATTTAAAATTCTTCTATGCTCTAAATAACTCATAGCTACTAAGTCTATTTTTTCTCCTTCTATGGTAAATCGGAAATTGATAGGATTGGGAAGATTAACTAATTCTGCTACCTGAGAACCCAATCTATCATAAAGGCCAGCTAAATAGGTTCCTGGCTGAGAATCATAGGGGATCTCTTCTAAAACACCCCTT
The DNA here is from genome assembly GCA_003644445.1 of Candidatus Duberdicusella sinuisediminis. GTDB lineage: Bacteria > Omnitrophota > Gorgyraeia > Duberdicusellales > Duberdicusellaceae > Duberdicusella > Duberdicusella sinuisediminis. The sequence continues at coordinate 14,911 of QNCG01000015.1, forward strand.
ACCCCTAAATAACCATTTCCTTGAGAGAATTGAGCTTCCCTTATATTCTGGAGTTCTCGCACAAACTTATCCTCTTTAATTAGCCAGCTCTCATCTTTTAAAAATTCTGAATAAAATTCCTTAACCATGGCTCTTCTTTTCTAACTCTTGAGCATAAGTATAATTTATAATCTTGCTCTTACTTAACTCTAAATTGGGAAGAACTATTACTGACTTATTATCTAAAGAGAGAAATTTTGACCTCCTCGCTCCCACCTCTAAGACTTTCACTTCCTCTCCCGAAGGAAGCTTAATCCTGTCTCCTATCCGAAAAGGCCTATCAATCATAATCATAAAACCGGCAATAATATTGGCAATCGTATCCTGAGCAGCCAAAGCTATGGCTAAAGAACTCACTCCCAAAGTAGCAATTAGACCACTTATATTTATCCCAAAAAGAGGAAGGATAATCAGTAAAGCCAGCACCCAGATTACTATTTTAGCCCCTCTCTGGACTAAGGGGATTAATTCTTTATTTAGGGGTATAAGTCTTTCTTTATCAAGAAGTTGAGAATAATAACTTAAAATACCTGAAACTATTCTCTGAAGGAAAAAACCTATAATTACTACTAAAAAAGAAAGAAAATACTTGCCTATCTCTTCAGAGACCTTAGAATTTAAGAAAGGGGCTATTCTTAAGCGGTAAATTATATAGATGGCTAAAAATAGAAAAAATAAGAGTAAACTCGAGCCTATCTTCTTAAAAATCTCTACAGAAAGCTTTATTTTAGGCATAGTTTCTATTATTATAACAAATATTTAATATTTTTAAAGGATTTTTCCCGTGAACATAGTATTAATAATTTTGTGCAGAGACCTCTGAAAAATTAACTAAATATCATTCTTAATAATCTGTGTTATTTTTCTTTTTATAATTGTTTTTTTTCTTTAGTTTTCTCTTTCCTTACCTCCTCTTCCTTTATGCACACCTTAACTTCCTTTTTAATCTTATCTGGATCATTCTGTCAAAAATCTCCTTAAATTTAGCTTCTCCCAGCCTCTTGCTGAAAACCACCAGAGTTGGTATATAGGCTATCTTCATTGATTTTTAACCCTACAAAGTATCTGAATAAAGATTAACTGGCATTACTTAGATACCTCTTAGTCAAGAAAATTGTTGATAAATACTAAAAAGATAGGAATTTTTCAGGAGCCTCTGTGCACAAAATACTTTACGCTATCCCCCTTAGAAGTCCTTAATAAACTGAGAATTAAACTGGAAGTTCTGAATGCTAAAAACTACTTTTGTTTTTTAGTCTTTCTTTTTTGGGGAAAACTTTTTAGATAACCTAAAAGGATGAAGACAGCTGAAATACTGATTCCAGGAATCTGGTAAGCTTCTTTGAGATTAGAAGGCTTAAATTTCTCAAGTTTTTCTATCACTTCCCGACTAAGCCCGGAAATCTCTTTAAGATTTAAATCAGGGGGTATTTTAACTTTCTCTAAATTCTTAAGCTCTTTAAGTCTTTTTAACTCTCTATTTATAAACCCCTCATACTTTACCCCTATTTCTAACTGGGTGATCTCTTTTTTATCTTTAAGTTGTAAATCTAAACCTAACTTTTCTAAATCCCTATAGGAAACTTCTGGTCTCTTAAGAAACTCAAAAAAAGTTATAGATTTTTTCAAAGAAGATGTGCCTAACTTAGAAATAACTCTATTTAATTGGGAAGAAGGTAAAATTTTCTTGCTCTTAAGTCTTTCTCTTTCTCTTTTAATCCGGGAAATCTTCTCCTCTATGAGTTGATAATCATCTTTCTTTAAAGTCCCCAGCTCATAAGCTTTCTTATAAAGCCGGAATAAAGCATTATCTTCTCTTAATAAAAGCCTGTATTCACAACGAGAAGTAAACATCCGGTAAGGTTCATCAGTGCCTTTAGTAATTAAATCATCAATTAAAACTCCGATAAAGGCAGAATCCCGGGATAAAATAAAAGGTTTCTTTTTCTTAACTTTTAGACTGGCGTTTATTCCTGCAATTAAGCCCTGAGCAGAGGCTTCCTCGTAGCCGGTAGTCCCGTTTACCTGTCCGGCAAAGTAAAGTCCTTCATAAAGTTTTGACTCCAAAGTAGAAAAAAGTTGAGTAGAGTCAATTAAACCGTGTTCAATGCCATAACCGGGCCTTAAAATTTGAGCGTTCTCTAAACCTTCTATACTCCTTATAAACTCTACCTGAACTGAAAAAGGCAAAGATGTAGAAACTCCATTAGGATAAACTTCCAAAGAGTCTCTGCCTTCAGGCTCAATAAAAATTTGATGTCTTTCTCTATCAGAAAATTTTACTACTTTATCTTCTAAAGAAGGGCAATACCTTACTCCCTTTGCTTTTATCTTTCCGGTATATAAAGGAGAACAGTTTAAACTCTTTAAGATTATCCGGTGAGTTTTAGGATTAGTATAAGTTATAAAACAGCTTAATTGGGGAAAGGGGAGTTTCTGGCTATGAAAAGAAAAAGGCTCAGCCTCAGGATCAGGTAATTGTTCTGTCATCTTAGAAAAATCAATAGTCCTCTTATCTAAGCGGGCACAGGTGCCGGTCTTAAAGTGTTTGGTCTTAAAACCTAATTCTTTTATACTGGCAAAAAGCTCATCGCTGGATTCTTCATATAATCTTCCGCCGGGAAAACTTTCTAAGCCTATGTGAATTAAACTCTTAAGAAAGGTCCCTGCAGAGATAATTACACTCTCACCATAAAAGACTTCTCCAAAATTTGTCTCTACTCCTAAGACCCTTTTCCTTTTTACCAGGATCCTCTTGACTTTTGCCTGGAGTATCTTTATGTTCTCTTCCTCTTCCAGGAATCTCCGGGCTATCTGAGAATACAAAAACCTATCTACTTGAGCTCGAGTTGCCCAGACAGCTTTACCCTTACTCTTATTGAGAATGCGGTAACTTACAGCACACTCATCAGCAATCTTCCCAATTAAACCTCCTAAAACATCTACTTCCCTTACTAAATGAGACTTAGCTACTCCTCCTACTGCAGGATTGCAGGAAAGTTTCCCAATGTTGTCAATATCTAAGGTAAGCAATAAAACTGAACACCCCAATTTAGCAGAAATATAAGAAGCCTCAATTCCGGCATGACCTGCCCCTACTACTATAACTTCGTAATTCTTCATATCCTAAAATTCTACTACAGAATTTTTATCCCTCAAGAGAAACCTCTCAAAAATGTAAAGTTTATCTATATTGCTACAACAACAAAATCTTAAAAATAACCACTATAATAAAAATAGTTTCGCCCCATCGAATCCACCTTCAGGTGGAAAATTTTTATTTGGGTGGCAACTACTTCCCAAAATATAATTCTCTTACCTCTCGATGGTAATTTCTCCCTCCAGCAAAAACAAGGTTATGACAAAGGTTGGATATTCTCAATTATCTTAGGGGCCAAGGTATTAAGGAAAGACCCTCTCCAATAAATCTCACTCTTCCTCTAAAAGGTTTTATTTTTATCTTCCAGAGAATAAAACCGATTAATCCCAAAATACTAATTATAATTAGAGCCACAAATTTAATCTCTATACCCTACTTATTAAAAAACTACTAATACCAAAACTTCCAAAATTAAGAATAAAAAAGGCCAGACCAAGAGAAGACGCCTTCAGCCACAGACAAGTCACCTCTTCCCTAAACCTGCCGGGGTATATATTCACAAAGGGTAAAACTCCTCTCCTACTGGCATAAGTTTAAACAGTTTGAATGGTGGAAAACAAAGACCTATACGCCACCACCCAGAAGCTTCCTGGCGAGACCATACCACTCTTGCACGATGAGGAATAGGGGAATATCTTTTAGAAACCTGTATTTTTAACTCTACATCTTCGCCAAGAGGAAGAGAACGCCTGCTGATAATGCCCAATCCTCCTGCAGAAAAATCACAGCTCTTTACTTTCTCAAAGGAATAAGCAAAAGGGCTCTTTACTTCAATAGCAAAGTTACACGGTAAACGCTCAAAAATCCTCCTCTCACCAGCCATGGGTCCTCCTACTTACTTTATTATACCCTTCTTAACTCCTACACGCAAAACAAAATACAAAAAAGTAGTGTCAAGAATTTTTCGCACTTTCAATCTAAACATAAGATAACTCCCTTTGCTGAGGCAATGTATTTTCAGGCATATCCTCACCCCCTTCAATAAGCAAATCCTGCTCTTTCAATGCAA
>QNCG01000016.1 GCA_003644445.1 Candidatus Duberdicusella sinuisediminis
CTATATACTGTTGCTGGGGCCCCTCCTCCTTTTAAAGCATCAATTATAATAAGTTTATCTATATTTTCTAAAGACAAGAGAATATCTAAACTCCCCACTCCTCCATCAATAAGCTCTAAGTTAGGGGGTAGTTTCATTTTTTCTAATTCTCTTATAAGGTGAATGCCTATCCCTTCATCTTTATAGAGAAGATTTCCCAAACCTAAAATTATTATTTTTTTATACAACTTTGAACTCTCCTATTTTTCTTCCTTTAAAACTAATTAAGTGGACTGCACAAGCTAAACAAGGGTCAAAAGACCTTACTACCCTTACTATTTCTAAAGGGTTCTCTTTATCTTCTATTTTTATCCCTTCAAGAGCTTTCTCTAAAGGGCCGGGATTTTCCTGGTCATCTTTTGGGGAGGCATTCCAGGCAGCAGGGGTAATTACCTGGTAATTCTTTATTTTCTTGTCGGCAATAACTACCCAGTGTCCTAAACTTCCCCGGGGAGCTTCAGTTAGGCCTTCTCCTTGGGAAGATTCCGGTATCTGGTGAGGGGTAATTACTGGTTCAGCAGGTTCTAACTTTAATACTGCTTCAGCCACAGCTTCAGCTACAATCTTTGCTTCCAAAGCCCGGGCTAAATGTCTTCCTAAAACAGAGGAGAGGTTATTAAACTCTATATTGAGTTCACTCAATACCTTGTTTAACAAGTCTTTTGCCTTGTACTTTCCTTTAGAGTAATTTATAAGAAGACGGGCTAAAGGGCCTACTTCTGAGGGTTTCCCTTGATAGCGGGGAGATTTGATAAAAGAATAGGCTTTTTCCTTATTTAAGGAAGGTTCAGTTTGAGCAGCAAGGGGAGAAGGAGAAGTTTCTCTATACCAGGAGGAAGTAACCTTTTCTCTAATTTCTCCAGAGTTAAACTCAAAAAGTTTACCTTCCTCTAATACTCCTGATTCAAAGAGAATTTCTTCTCCTAAGTTTAAACCTCCGTAAGCTAAAAATCTTTGATAACTTCTACCTATATTAAAACAATCAGGATAGTACTTCCCCAAGGTAAACAGATTAGGAATATAGACATTATCTATAAATTCTCGGATTTGATTAAGCCGCCATAAAAAATTAGTAATTTTATCTTCAGAGACTTTCTCAGTTACTCCTCCGGCAACTATCCCAATATTGTGGGGCATTTTTCCTCCTAAGAGAGCTAAGAGTTTATGAGTTCCTCTTCTTATTTCTAAAGCCTGTAAGTAGTGTTTGCTGAGTTCTTCATTAAGTTGAGGTGGGAGTCGGCAATTTTTGTGAGGAGAAGGGCTAAAGGGAGGGGTTTCTCCTACTACTTTAGATATATCCACGTAGTCTAATAAAGATAAATGATAAAAATGGAGGATATGCGACTGGAGAAAATTAGCTCCCAGAATAAGGCTTCTTATAATCGTAGCGTTTTTGGGGATTCTTGAGATATTTAAAGCTTTGTCTAAAGCTAAGCTGGAGGCTTTAGAATGAGATGCTGGACAGACTCCGCAGATTCTCTGAGAAAATCTGGGAGCATCTAAAGGATTTCTTCCTTTTAAGATAATTTCAAAGCCTCTAAACAGAGTTCCTTTTGCTCCGGCTTCTATTACTCGGTCTTTTTCTACAATTACTTCAATCCCTAAATGGCCTTCTATTCGAGTTATCGGGTCTATCTTAAATTCGTATCTATGCATTTTTTAAGAGTTTCTAATCTTGTCTTTTCATAAAAAGGAGAATTAAAATCAGGAAAACCTGGCTCAGTGCAACCTAAGCAAGGTGAACCTGCTTTTATACACCAGTTTATCCCCTCATTCCATTCTCTGAGAGGACAATCAGCATAAGTGAAGTGACCTTTACAGCCTAACTGATAAAGACAGCCTTCTTGAGAAAGATTCTTGGCGAATTTACCCTTATCAAAGTCTGCTCTTTTAGGACAATTCTCGTGGATTAACTGAGAAAAGAATAATTTAGGTCTTAGTAAGTCATCTAATTCTAAGTTTTTTTCTAAGAGTAAAGCGGAAATTGTTCCTAAGAACCAGTCAGGATGAGGTGGCAGCCAGGGATATTAATAAGAGGGGTAGTTATATTTTTTTCAGCCAAGATTTCTTTTACTGATTTACACTCTGCAGGGTTGGGCTGGGCTTTGGGGATTCCGCCGAAAGAGGAACAACTACCCAAAGCAATTATTTTGAGGGCGGTCTTAGCTAATTCTTCTAATTCTTCTAAAAGAGTAAGGGTTCTTTCTTTTTCTTCACCCACAGTAGCATACTTTCCTTTTTCAGCTGTAGGAATGGAACCTTCCACTACTAAGAGATAATTCTTCTTTTTTTTCTTGGGAAGTATCTTTTAAGATTTTTATCGAAGGTTCTCCCTGATGAGCCATCAGAGTAGCATGGAATAAAAGATTTACTTTTTCCCCGGAACTATTTCATCTAAAAGAAGATTTTTAATCTGAGGAGAACCGGCATTCATTACTGAGATAGAACACCCACTACAACTTGCACCTTGAAGCCAGATTACCGGGATTTCTTTTACAATCATATCTAAATTTTGGAATATTTATTCTAATAGGAAGGGGTTTGTTTGTCAAAGTCTTTCTTAATCCTTCCTTTTCTTAAGAGAGGAGAGGCTTTAAAGAAGAGATTCTTCCTTAAAAAATGAAAGAGAAGATTAATTTTTTCAGTTTCATTTAACTTGACTTTCAATAGTTGTAGTGTTAAAATTCAAATTCTCCTTGCCTTTTTGCTCCAAAATTTAAGAGTATATTCTTAATTTAAGAAGTCTATGCATGCCACTATTCAGAAGCCTTTAGAGGAAATTCTTAGATTTTTCAGAGAAGAGGAAAAGGTTTTTGTAGTAGGTTGTGGAAATTGTGCTGAGAAGTGCCGTTCAGGTGGAGCTGAACAAGCTAGAGAAATGAAGAAGCGTCTAGAAGAGAAAGGGATAAAAGTAACCGGTTGGGCAGCAACTCCTAGTGGGTCTTCACTTTGTAAACTTTCTTCAGCAAAAAAACTTCTCCTAGAAGAACATAAGCAGGGGGTTGAGCAAGCTGACTCTTTTTTGGTTTTAGCTTGTGGTCAGGGAATTCATACTGTAATGGATGCTACTGGAGGTAAGTTAGTTCATCCTGGGTGTGATACTATATTTGGAGGAGAGACAGTAAGTGAGGATTTCATTACTGAATATTGTTCTTTATGTGGAGAATGTATTGTAGAAGAGACGGGAGGACTATGCCCCCTTACTCTTTGTTCAAAAGGACTTTTGAATGGGCCTTGCGGAGGCTCTAAAGATGGAAAGTGTGAAGTAGATAAGGAAAAAGACTGTGGTTGGCAATTAATTTATGAAAGATTAAAAGCTATAGGTAAGCTTGATTTGTTAAAGAGCTATAAAGAACCTAAGAATTATGCAAAGTGGTCGAAACCCAGAAGTTTAAAGTTAGAAGAAAAAAAGGCAACTTTTAAATCTTTAGCTGGTTTAAGGGTAGTAGGAGAATAATGAGTCTCCTTAAAGAGAAATTGGAAAAAGGAGATTTTGTAGTAACTTCTGAGGTCGGCCCTCCCAAAGGAGTAAATATAGAGCCTTACCTGGAGGAGGCAGATAAGTTAAAAGGAAAAGTTACTGCTATAAATGTTACTGATATTCAGTCAGCAGTAATGAGGCTGGGTTCTTTAGCAGTTTGTCATCTTTTAAAAGAAAGAGGTATTGAGCCAGTTTATCAGTTAGTAACCCGGGACAGAAACAGGCTTGCTCTTCAATCGGATTTGTTAAGTGCTTATGTTTTGGGAATTGAGAATGTTTTGTGTTTAACCGGAGACCATCCTGTTTTAGGAGACCATCCTCAGGCAAAACCTGTTTACGATTTAGATTCAGTTCAATTATTAAAGGCAGCTAAAAGCCTTAATGAGGGAGAAGATATGGTAGGAAATCCTTTGGAAGGTAGGCCCCAGCTATTTTTAGGCGCAGTAGTTAATCCGGGGATAGAGCCTTTAGAGCCTCAAATTATAAAAATGAAAAAAAAGATTTCGGCAGGAGCTCAGTTTTTTCAAACTCAGCCCGTATATGAGGTTGATAAATTTGCTAGGTTTGTAGAGAAGGTAAAGGATTTAGGAGTTCCCATATTAGCTGGCGTAGTCCTTTTAAAGTCTGCTAAGATGGCTAAGTATATGAATGAGAATGTCTCCGGAGTAAATGTGCCTCAAGAATTGATAGAGGAGATGGCTTCTGTTTCTAAAGAAGACAGACCCAAAAAGTCAGTAGAGATAGCAGTAAGACTTATTAAGAAGCTTAAGCCTTTGTGTCAGGGTATTCATATTATGCCTTTAGGCTGGGATAGGTATGTTCCTGATATTTTAAAAGGGATAGACCTGGCCTGAATGTGTAGTGCTGGTAGTATCTTTAGAATTTAAGTTAGAATGGGAAGTAATAGAGAAATGTTAGAAACATTAGGCAAACTTGCAATTAGTGGTTCACATAAGGTGGTAAATTCACTGGATAATTTGTTAGACGACCTTATAAAGAGAAAAGGGGAAGATTTTAAGGTTAGTTTTCCTCAAACAGGATACTATCTTCCTTTAATATACGCTCTTTTAGGAAAGGAAATAACTAACTTAAGAGAGGCAAAGGATGTATTAGGAGATATTAAAAGTTTTTTAAGAGAGGTTCCTCAAAATAGTTGGGATTCCCTTTTGAAAGATGCTACTGATTCAGGAGTGGCTTCAGCTTTATCTGCAGAATTGATAGAAGCTATAAAATATGCTGAAGGGGATTTGCCTGAGGAAGGCTGGCAGGGGTTTATTCCTGACTCAGTATTAAGGAGTTTGGGAATTCAACTTGTTGATGGGAGAATAAGTGGGGTGGCAGTTATATTAGGGGCTGCTCCTGACAGTAAAATAGCAGCAACTTTGATAAGAGAACTTCAGGAGAAGAACATTCTTTCTCTTTTAGCTGGAAGTGTTAATAAAAAAAATTTTAGGGACCAGTTAATTAGGGAGAATGTTCAAGTAGGCCTTGATCACTATATAGTTCCTTTAGGAAGTCAAACTAGTTCAGTTATTCATGCAGTAAATTTTGCTATAAGGGCGTCTTTATCTTATGGGGGGAACAAAAAAGGAGAAACACAAAAGAATATAGATTATTGTAAAAAGCGTGTTCCAGCATTTGTTTTAGCTTTAGGAGAATTAGATGATATTAAAGTCGCAGTAGCTTTTGCTGCTATAAGATTGGGTTTTCCTGTTATTACTGATCAGGATGTTCCTGAAATAAGAGAAACTCCTTTTACTTCCCACGAGGCTTTATTGAGTGAGAAAAATTATTCAAAAATAGTATCTTTAGCTTTGTTGGCAAGGGATATAAAAGTAAAAATTAGAAACATCCCTATTCCAGTGGCTTATTCAGCTGCTTTTGAGGGAGAAAGAGTTAGGCGTGAGCAGATGTATTGCCAGTTTGGAGGAAAGTATTCTACTGCTTTTGAATTTTTAAGAAGTAGAAGTTTAGAAGAGGTTGAAGATGGTAAGGTTGAGATTATAGGCTCGGAGATTGATTCTTGTCCTGAAGGTGGTAATATGCCTTTGGGAATTTTAGTTGAGGTTGCCGGAAGAAAGATGCAGAAAGATTTTGAGCCTATCTTAGAGCGCCAGATTCACACCTTTCTAAACGAAGCTATGGGCATATTTCATATGGGTCAACGCAATACCTGCTGGATAAGAATTTCTAAAGATGCTTTCAATAAGGGGTTTAGGCTCAGGCATTTTGGAGTAATCCTCCATGCTCGGCTTCACGATACTTTTTCTAAGATTGTAGATAGAGTGCAAGTTAAAATATACACTAATCAGGGGGATGTAGAGAAAATATTGGAAGAAGCAAAGAAAGCCTACCAAGAAAGAGATGAAAGAATGGCTGGAATGACCGATGAGAGTGTAGATGTTTTCTATTCCTGTGTTTTATGCCAAAGTTTTGCACCTAATCATGTGTGTATAGTTAAACCAGAAAGATTAGGTCTCTGTGGAGCCTACACCTGGTTAGATGCCAAAGCTTCTTATGAACTTAACCCCACAGGTCCTAACCAACCAGTTAAGAAAGGAGAGTGCTTAGACCCGGTAAGGGGAGAATGGAAGGGAGTAAATGAGTTTATTTATCAGAAGTCTAATAAGACTCTGGAGAGATTCCATGCATATTCAATACTCACCTGGCCTGAGACGAGTTGTTGCGTTGGAGATACACAGATAATTATTAATGATAAACCTATAAAGATAGGTGAATTCATTAATAGATATAGGGGTACAGAGGAATATACAAAATTTCAGGCACTCACATTGGGTAATGGCAAAAATATTAGGGAGAAAATTATAGCCATGCAGAAATTCCCTGCTCCTGAAGAGTTGGTAAAGATTAAAACAAAGTCAGGGCTCGAACTTATATTAACCAGAGATCATAAAGTTTCAGTCGATAGAGCTGAAGGTATAGTTTGGGTTAGAGCCGATCAGATAAGAGAAGGGGATAGAGTCTTAGCTCTTAAAAGATTGAAGATTAATTCTAAACTTCCAGATATATTCGACATCATTCCTGGGTGTTGCCGAATCAGAGATAGAGAAATAATTGGATATTTGAAAAAAGAACTGAGAGAGAAATACGGTAGACTTTCTAAGGCATTGAGGAAATTATCAATACCCAATTTTAAAAATAATTCTTTACCAATTTCCACTATGAGAACAGTTATAAATAATTTGGATTCTACAGGAAGACTCTGGAATGAGGTTAAAGGAGAGGTAAAAAGAGTTTATAAAGGTTGGTCATATATAGATATTTCTAATAGAATCTTGAATAATGATTTGTTCTATATATTGGGATTACTTGCTTCAGATGGCTCTATTTGTAGAATAGGCAAAGGAGAGTATAAGATTAATTTCATTAATACTGAAAAAACTCTGGTCAGTGTATATAAAAGTTTGTTACAAAATTTATTCCCAGATAGGAATGTGAAGATTCGACTAAAAGGTAGCAGTGCATCCTTCATTAAAGGAAGAAGAATAAAGGCTAAAAAGATATGTTATGATTGTTACACCAATAATTTTATTTTAGGGGCTATTGCAGATTATTTTGGCATAAAAGTTGGTTTAAAAGGTAAATGGAATTTAGGTAAGATGGTCAATCTCCCCGAAAACTTTATTACTTCCTTTTTGGCAGGTATCTTTGATGGAGATGGAAGTATTAGATTAAGAAAATATGGCAGTAGGTGGAATGTTGCTGAGGCATATCTTTGTATAGAAGATAGAGAGGCAGCAATTCATCTTCAATTATTACTAAAGAGATTTGGGATAATTGGCTATTTAAAGAAATCTGGTTCCATCTACAAAGTTGTTTTGTATGGGAAGAATTTGATAGATTTTTTAAATTTGATACCAATAAGACATCCTCAAAAGAAGATAGTTTCCAATAAGATAAAAGAATTATCATCACTTCAAGAGATTGATAAAACCCAGAGGGAAGTTTTACCTTTTAGGATAGGCAGACTCTTGGCAGAGATTTCAGGGAGTGAATCAGTTTTAAGTTCTTCTGCCCTCTTCTACTATAAAACATGTAGGTCAAGGCCCCTACTTTCCAATGTGAGTAAGGTTTTAGATTTACTCCCTGAGGAGAGGACAGAAGAAGTCAGAAACCTTATAGATAGGGATTATTTCCTTGATATAGTTAAAGAGGCTAAAATATTTAAAAATCAGGGTCAGTTTGACTATGTATATAATTTGACCCTTTCCCATACCCATAGTTACTATGCTAATGGGATTCACATTGCAAACTGTGGCTGTTTTGAGTGTATTGTGGCAATCTTACCTGAGGCTAATGGCTTTATGATAGTAAACCGGGAATATTCAGGCATGACCCCTTGTGGAATGACTTTTTCTACTTTAGCTGGCTCAGTAGGAGGAGGAGCTCAAACTCCTGGATTTATGGGAATTGGAAAGTTATATATTGTAAGTAAGAAATTTATCTCTGCTGATGGAGGTTTAAAGAGAATTGTCTGGATGCCCAAGGAACTAAAAGAAGAATTGGGAGAAAGACTAAAGAAGAGATGTGCAGAGGAAGGCTTGCCAGATTTAATAGATAAAATTGCTGATGAGACTTCTGCTACCACTGCTGAGGAGTTAGTAGAGTATTTACAAAAGGTAAACCACCCAGCTTTGGAGATGCCTCCTTTGATATGATAGTTATGAAGTTGTAGATAAGAGGAGGAGAGATGGGTTTATCCGGATTAGAGATTTATAAGCATTTACCTAAGAAGAACTGTAAAGAATGTGGCTTTCCTACTTGTTTGGCTTTTGCTATGCAGTTAGCCGCTAAAAAAGTTGATTTAAGCAAGTGCCCTTATGTGACTGAAGAAGCCAAGGAAATCTTAGAATCTGCTTCTCAACCGCCAATAAAGTTAGTTACTATTGGAACTGGTGAGAACAAACTGGAAGTAGGAAAGGAAACAGTAATGTTTAGGCACGAAGAGACTTTCTATCATCCTACTGGGATTGGGTTTTTAATAGAAGATAGTTTAACTTTAGAGGAAATTGAAAAAAGAATTTCTGAAATAAATCAGTTAAAATTTACCCGAGTTGGCCAGGAAATATCTGTGGATTTAATAGCCATAGAGGCAAAGAGTAAAAACAAGGAAAACTTTCTTAAAGCAGTAAATTTAGCCTTGTCTAAGTCGAAGTTAAACTTAGCCTTAATCTCAGGAGACCCCCAACTCCTTAAAGAAGCCTTAAGCTTAGCTAAGGAAAGAAGGCCTTTAATTTATCCTGCTACCTCTGATAATTTTAAAGAGATGGCTCAACTCTCTAAGGAATATAACCTTCCTTTAGGAGTAAGAGGTAAAGATTTAGAAGAGCTGGCAAAATTAACTTCCGACATTTCTTCATTAGGAGTTTCAGATTTAGTCATCTCTTTAGAAGAAGAAAAACTATTATCCAAACTTCAAAACTTAACCCAGACAAGAAGATTAGCCTTAAGAAAACTCTACAGGCCTTTAGGCTATCCTACCTTAAGTTTTGTTTCTGGAGGTAATCCTTATCAGGAAGTAATAGAGGCTGGAGTTTTAATCTGTAAGTATTCTAGTATAGTAATAATGAAGGGGTGTGAGCCCTGGCAGATATTACCTCTACTTACTTTAAGACAGAATATTTTTACTGACCCCCAAAAGCCTTTACAAGTTGAAGCTAAGATAAATGAAGTAGGGAAGGTTGACGATAAATCTCCAGTTTTAGTTACCACTAATTTTTCCTTAACTTATTTTACCGTAGAATCAGAAGTGGAGGCTTCTAAAATACCTTCTTATATAATTACCTGTAATGCTGAGGGCTTGAGTGTTTTAACTGCCTGGGCAGCTGAGAAGTTTACAGCAGAAAGCATTGCTAAGACTTTAAAAGATACAGGAATAGAGGAGAAAGTATCCCATCGGGAGGTAATTATTCCTGGTTATGTAGCAGTCTTAAGTGGAAAGTTAGAGGAAGAATCTGGCTGGAAAGTAAGGGTAGGACCTAAGGAAGCTTCGGGTATTCCTTCTTATCTTAAGAACTTAAAGAGCCTTTCTTAACTTTAAATGGAGAAAGAAACCTTTACTGTAACTTTTTTTCATCCCCAACCTACTAAAGTTAAAGTAACTAAAGGAAAAGACCTACTTTCCTCAGCTATTGAAGCAGGGGTATTTATAAATTCTAGTTGTGGCGGAGACGGGGTCTGTGGCCGGTGTAAAGTTATTATTAAAAAAGGAAAATATAAAACTGAGCCTTCAGGGAGGATATCTCCTGAAGAGAGAGAAAAAGGAGTAGTTTTAGCCTGTCAAACTATTGTTTTAAGTGATTTAGAGGTTGAAGTTCCTCCTACTTCCCGGTTAGATTTAGGTCAAGTCTCTGAAGAAGACCTTAAACTTCTTCGTCTTAAAGGAATTTATTCTTCTCCGGTAGATATTGATAAGGGCAAAGATTTAATAAAGAAAGATTTATTTATCCATTCTCCTTTGGCTACTAAGCTTTATTTAGAATTGCCTCCGCCTACTCTTTCCGATACGGTCAGTGATTTAGAAAGATTATATAGAGAAATAAGAAAAATAAAAGATATCCCTATTATGCAGACAGGCCTTACTAATATAAAGAAATTGGGAAGACTTTTGAGAGAAAGTGAATGGAAAGTAACTGTTTTATTGGGTAAAAGAAATGGGACGGTTGAAATTGTTTCAATTGAGCCCGGCGATACTACTGATAAGAATTACGGAGTAGCTGTAGATATTGGAACAACCACAGTTTCAGCTCAGCTGGTAAATTTAAATAATAGAGAAATCTTAGCAACCAAGGCTACTCATAATACTCAAGCTAGCTTCGGCAGTGATGTTATCACTCGGATAATCTATGCTAGTGAAGGAGGAGGTTTAGAAAAACTTCACCACGCAGTAATTGATAATATAAACGGGCTAATTTCGGAATTAACCCGGCAAGCTCAGATTGCTCTTACTGATATAAATGGCGTAGTCTGTGCAGGCAACACTACTATGATTCATTTACTCTTGAGAGTTGACCCTACTTTTATTAGAAGAGAGCCTTATGTTTCTACAGCTAATTTTGTTCCTGTAATCAGGGCAGCTGAAGCAGGCATAAAAATAAATCCGCGGGGGTTGTTACTGTGCGTACCGGGGGTAAGCACCTATGTAGGAGGGGATATAACTGCCGGGGTTTTAGCCTGTGGGCTTAATAGAAAAGAGGAATTGTCTATGCTCATAGATATAGGCACAAACGGAGAAATAGTCTTGGGCAATAAAGAGTGGCTTATTTCCTGCTCAGCTTCAGCGGGGCCGGCTTTTGAAGGAAGTGGGGTAAAGTGCGGGATGAGAGCTACTAAAGGAGCTATTCAGAGAGTGGAGATAATAGATAAAGATGAGGTTAGAGTTTTTACAATTGGAGAAGTAAGGCCTAAAGGGATTTGTGGTTCTGGCTATATTGATTGCTTAGCGGAGTTATTTAGAAAGGGGATTATCGACCGCACTGGTAAGTTTAAAGACATTAATTCTAAAAGAGTAAGAGAAGGTTCAGAGGGAAAAGAATTTATATTGGTGTTTAAAGAGGAATACGATTTGCCAGAGGATATCGTTATTACTGAAACAGATATTGAAAATCTTAAACGCTCTAAAGGGGCAATCTATTCAGCAGGCTTTACTCTTCTTAAAAAATTAAGCTTAAGCTTTAAAGATATAAAGGAGTTTTTTATAGCTGGAGGGTTTGGTACTTACTTAGATATTGATAAAGCAATAACTATTGGACTTTTGCCGGATTTAGAAAGAGAGAGATTTACTTTTGTAGGTAATAGTTCCTTAGTGGGAGCCAGAGAAATTCTCCTTTCTTATCAGGCTAAGAAGGAAGCCGAAAGTATAGCTAAAAAAATGACCTATCTGGAACTAAGCACTGAACCTGGTTATATGGATGAGTATGTTTCTAGTTTATTTTTTCCTCATACGGAGCTGGAGAGATTTCCGAGTTTGATAAAGTGATGCTTGATTACCTGGGTATTTTTAGAGAGTTTAATAAAAGGAAGATAAGATATATTGTTGTAGGAGGAGTAGCAGTTAATCTTTGGGGAATACCCCGGATGACTTACGATATAGATTTACTTTTAGATATGGATGAAAAGAATCTGAGGAGGTTTTTAACTTTAGTAAAAAAGTGGGGTTTTCGAGCTAAAGCTCCGGTAGATATAATGGAGTTTATTGATAAGAATAAAAGAGAGGATTGGATAAGAAATAAGAATATGAAGGCTTTCTCCTTATTTAACCCTAATTGGCCTTTGTCCGAAATTGATATAGTAATAAATGCACCCTTAGATTATAAAAGAGCTGTAAAAAATGTTAAACATATTAAAGTTAAGCAGACTTCTATTCCTGTAGTTTCTAAAGATGATCTTATTAAGATGAAGCGAAAAACAGGTAGAAGACAAGATAAGGCAGATGTGAGATATTTAAAAAATCTGAAAGATGAAAGAGAATAAAAAAGGTTTCGATTATTATTTGTCTAAAAAGATAATAAAGGAGTATCAGAGAAAGCCAATAGAGTTGCGTCTAAAATGGTTGTATCAGGGTAATCTCTTAAGGAAAGCCCTTCCTAAGAAGATTGTTAGGATTCAGGGTAAGTTTCGTCAGGGATAAATCTTAGTAGAAGGGGGGATTTATGGAGCAGGTTTTGGAAAAATGGACAAATAAGATTAATTCGGTGGTTATTGGAGCAACTCCTGAAGAGGGAGGTAGCCGGACTTCTAAAGTAGTAGTGGGTGGAGAAAAGACATTGCCCTTTTTGTTTTTTGAAGGAGATATGCCCTACAAGCCAGTTATTGCTATGGAGATTTTGGATAAAGAGCCTTTAGATTGGCCGGAAAGCTTAAAGGAGCCTTTTAAAGATGTTTTAAATAACCCAGTTCTCTGGGCTAAGAAGTGTGTAGAGGTTTATAAAGCTGAACTTTTGTGTCTTAGTTTAAAGAGTATCCATCCTGATTATGGGGAGCCGGATATAGATAAGGTTTTAAATACTTTAAAATCTATATTAAAGGAAGTAAGCGTGCCTTTAATTATCTTAGGTTGTGGAGACCCCGAGAGAGATAATTTAATTTTGCCTAAGTGTAGTGAACTAACTAAAGGAGAAAGATGTCTATTTGGAGATGCAGTCCAGGAAAATTATAAGACCCTAACTGCCAGTTGCTTAGCTGACGGCCACAATATAATTGCTGAATCTCCTATAGATATTAATATTGCTAAACAGTTAAATATCCTCATTTCGGAGATGGGGTTAGAATTGAATCGAATAGTAATAAATCCTACAATCGGAGCTTTGGGTTATGGTTTAGAGTATGCTTACTCTATTATGGAAAGAGCTCGTTTGGCTGGACTTTCGGGAGATAAGATGTTAGCCTGCCCTTTTATCTGTTTTGTGGGCCAAGAGGCCTGGCGGGCAAAGGAAGCAAAGGCTCTTAGTACAGAATTTCCTGAATGGGGCCCCCAAAAAGAAAGAGGAATACTTTGGGAAGCAGTTACTGCTTTAGGGGTGCTATTAGCAGGTGCAGATATCTTAGTAATGAGACACCCTAAGGCTATAGAAATTATTAGAGAAACTATTGAGAGGTTAATGAGTGATTAGCCTATTTTTAAAAAAGAGGAAAAGGTTGTTGCCGTTTTAAGTTAACAGAAGTCTTGAGTAGAGGGGGGAGAATGTTTATAATTGGCGAGAGAATTAACGGGATGTATAAAGATGTAAGAAAAGCTATAGAGAGTAAAGATAAAGAAGTTATCCAGAATTTAGCTAAACTTCAAGTGGAAGCAGGAGCTCAGGCTTTAGATGTAAATGTAGGTCCTGCTTCTTCTCAGCCCGCTGAAGCTATTAAGTGGTTAATAGAAGTTATTCAGGAAGAAGTAGATGTTCCTTTAGCTTTAGACAGCACAAAGCCAGAAGTTATTAAAGAAGGTTTAAAGTTAGTTAAGAATAAAGCCATTATAAATTCCACCTCTGCTGATAAAGAGAGATTAGATATACTTATTCCTTTGGCTAAAGAATATAAGGCAAGTCTTATTGCCTTAACTATGGATAAGAAAGGTATTCCTCGAGATAGTTCTCAGAGGTGTGAGTTGGCTGCCCAAATTGTGACTACTTTCTTAGAAGCAGGGCTTTCTATTGAAGACCTCTATTTAGACCCAATAATTTTACCGGTGAATGTAGCTCAGCCTCAGGCTAAGGAGGTCCTATCTTCTTTAAGAGAATTTAAACTTCTTTACTCACCTCCCCCTAAGACTATAATTGGTTTAAGTAATGTTTCTCAAGGCACAAAGAACAGGAGTTTAATAAACAGAACTTTTTTGGTTATGGCCTGTGCCTGTGGGTTAGATTCAGCAATTTTAGACCCTTTAGACAAAGAACTAAAATCTGTTTTAATTACCGCTGAGCTTTTATTAAATAAGATTATTTATTGTGATTCTTATTTAGATGCCTGTAAATAATAGTTAAAGCTATGGTGGTTAAGAAAGAGATTTCTTTAAAGACAAAAGGGTTTACTGATATTATTGATATTACTGAAAAAGTTCAGAGGAGTTTAGGGGAGGCAGGTTTAAAGGAAGGTATATTAACAGTTTTTGTTCCCGGCTCAACAGGAGGTTTAACTACTTTAGAGTATGAACCCGGACTCATCTCTGACCTTAAGAGAACTTTAGAAGCTATAGCTCCTCAAGGAGGAGATTATGAGCATAATCGGAGATGGCAGGATGGGAATGGTTTTTCTCATATCCGTTCAGCTTTAATTGGCCCTTCTTTAACTCTGCCCTTTTCTAAGGGAAGGCTTACCTTAGGCACCTGGCAACAGATTATCTTTATTGATTTTGATAATCGTCCGCGTTCAAGAACTTTAATTATTCAAATTATCGGAGAGTAAGTTTTAATTATGGAGTTAAAAACCCCTATCTTACAGTTAGCCTTAGATTTTTTAAACTTAGAGAGAGCCCTTAAAGTAGCTAAAGAAGCAGTAAAGGCCGGAGTAGACTGGTTAGAAGCAGGCACCCCTTTAATTAAGAGCGAAGGTTTAGATGTTCTAAGAGCCTTAAGAAAAGAATTTCCCAAAGCCACTTTAGTTGCTGATGTTAAAACTATTGATGTAGGAAGAATAGAAGTAGAAGCCTGCGCTAAAGCAGGAGCGGATATTGTTTGTGTTTTAGGATTAGCTTCTGATTCTACCCTTAAAGAATGTGTTCGAGCAGGGAAAAATTACGGTGCAAAAATTTGGGTTGATTTAATAGAGGTAAAAGAAGAAGATTTAGAGAAAAGAGCAAAAGATGCTGAAATTATAGGTGCTGATTTTATAGGAGTCCACACTTCTATTGATGAGCAGATGCAGGGAAAAGACCCTTTTTTAAGGCTAAAGAAGGTAGTAAAAGCAGTAAATATCCCGGTAGGGGTAGCCGGCGGTATAAACTCAGAAACAGTTTATCAGGCAGTTAAATCAGGAGCAAGTATTATAGTAGTAGGAGGTTCAATAACTAAGGCTAAATCTCCTTTTAAAGAGGCAAAGAAAATTAGGGAAGCCCTGCTTAAAAAGAAAAAGATAAAGAGCGAGTTCTTTAAGCGGGTAGGATTTGGAGAAGTAGAGAAGATTTTAAAGAAAGTTTCTACCCCCAATATTTCTGACGCTCTCCACAGGAGTGGAGAGGTAAAGACCCTTTTTCCTTTATTTTCGGGGATAAAAATGGCAGGTAAGGTTTTAACAGTGAGGACTTATCCCGGAGACTGGGCCAAGCCGGTAGAAGCAGTAGATTTAGCTGATAAGGGTGATATTTTAGTAATAGATGCTGGAGGTCAGCCTCCAGCAGTTTGGGGAGAGTTAGCTACTCACGGAGCTCTTCAGAAGGGGCTTTCGGGGGTAGTAATAAATGGAGGAGTTCGCGATACTAAAGAAATCAAGAGATTGAAGTTTCCAGTATTTACTAAGTTGATTACTCCTACTGCTGGCGAACCTAAAGGTTTGGGAGAAATAGGAGTGCCCTTGGTAATTGAAGGAGTGAAGATTGAGACTGGAGATTATGTTGTAGGTGATGATGATGGTTTAGTAGTTATTCCCAAGAATATTCTAATAGAGACTACTAACCGGGCAATGAGTATTTTAGAACAGGAAAATAGATTAAGAGAAGAAATAGACCAAGGTTCAACTTTAGCTAAAGTTATTGAACTTTTGAGGTGGGAGAAGAGGAAAGGTTAATTTAAATCATAAGAAGTCTTTTTAGAAGCAGATAAATTTTCCAGATTTAAAATCCACTTTTAATTAGATTAATAGATGAAGAAGCCTTTAAAAGTTTATATCTCGGCAACCAGTCAGAATGAGGGCAAGACAGTAGTAAGCTTAGGGCTTATTTGTGCTTTAAAAGAAAGATTTAAAAATATAGGTTTTATTAAACCTGTAGGACAAAGGTATGTTTGGGAGGAAGGGGAGAAAGTAGATGAGGACGCTCTCCTTATAAGAGAGGCTTGTCAGTTTAAAGACAATTTAAAAGATATGAGTCCTATTGCTATAGAGAGAGGTTTTACTCAGAAATATATACTCCAGCCCCGGAAAAGAGAATTAGTTTCTAAAATTAGGAATTCTTTTAAAAAGGTTTCTCAGGGAAAAGACTTTATAGTGATTGAAGGTACAGGTCATGCCGGAGTGGGAGCTGTTTTTGATTTGTCTAATGCTAAGGTAGCTAAGGTATTGAATTCTAAGGTTTTAATAATTTCTGAAGGGGGGATAGGCCGGCCTATTGATGAGATAGTATTAAATAAGGCTTTATTTGAGAAAGAAAAAGTTAAAATTGCCGGAGTAATTATTAACAAAGTAAAAGCAGATAAGTATACTAAGATAAGCAAATTAGCAAGATTGGGATTAAAAAAGAAAGGTTTAGAACTTTTGGGAGTAATTCCTTATCAAAAGCTTCTTCTCAGCCCTACTGTAGAGCAGATTTTAAAGGAAGGAGGATTTGAGCTTATTGGAGGAAACCGGGGCTTAGATAAATATGTGGAGAAAGTTTTAGTAGGAGCTATGGCTGCCCACGACGCTTTAAATTATTTTTCTGGTAAGAGCTTAGTTATTACTCCTGGAGATAGAGAAGATATAATCTTGGCGGTATTAGGTTTTCAGATGGATAAATTGAAAGAAAATGTTCAAATTTCAGGAATAGTCCTTACTGGAGGATTAAAACCTAATTCTGCTATAATAGATTTAGTTAAAGATTCAGGCATCCCCTTACTTCTTTCCCGAGAGGATACCTATACTACTGCTTCTAAAATTCATGATTTAATAGTAAAGATAGAACCTCAAGATAAGGAGAAAATAAAAATAGTAAAAGCTTTAGTAGAGAAATATATTGATATTGATAAATTTATAAAGAAAGTGAAAGCTAATTAGAAGGGGGTAAAATGGGATTGAGAGTTGATTTAAAGGAGAAAGAAAAAGGAGTTTTTTTGGTCTTGCTTTCAGGCTCTATTGATACTCAAACTTATTCTTTACTGGAGGAAAAAGTTAATCCTTTTTTAAAACAGGCAAAGGCAATAATTTTTGATATGAAAGATGTGAGTTACATTAGTAGTATGGGCTTAAGTGCTATCTTTAGGATTAAAAAAATCCTAGAAGATAGTTCAGGAACTATTGCTATAATAAACCTTCAGCCTCAGGTAAAGAAGGTATTCGAGATTATTAAGGTCTTACCTGAGTATTATTTTTCTACTATGCAAGAGGCTGAAAAATATTTAGATGAGTTTTTGGCAGATATGCAGAAAAGAGAATTAGAAAAAGGAAAGGAGAATAATGAATAATGTTTATGACGTTATTATTGTAGGAGGAGGCCCTTCTGGACTTACCTGTGGTATTTATACTTCCCGGGAAAATTTAAAAACTTTGATTGTGGAAAAAGAAGTTTGTGGAGGGCTTGCGGGTTCTACCCATCTTATTGAGAATTACCCTGGCTTTCCTGAAGGTTTGTCCGGCGAGGATTTACTGGCAAAATTTAAAACTCAGGCTCAAAAATTCGGAACAGAGATTAGAGAATTTACTGAAGTAGAAAAAATCATTCCCCAACAAGAGGTTGTAGAGGTTAAGACCGGTAAAGAAAATTTCTTTAGTTTTAGTGTAGTAATAGCCGGAGGTTCTCAGCCTAAGAAATTAGGAGTAAAAGGAGAAGAGGAGTTCAGAGGAAGAGGGGTCTCTTATTGCGCTACTTGTGATGGGCCTTTATTTAAAGATAAAGATGTAGTAGTAGTAGGTTGTGGAAATTCTGGCCTTCAGGAGGGAGAAGCCCTTCTTAAATATGTAAACTCCCTCACTTTTGTAGAGTTTTTACCCTTTATTACTGCCCAGAAAATTCTTCAGGAGAGAATTAAGAAAGACCCTAAGGCAAAGTTTTTATTAAACCATAAAGTTATAGGGATAGAAGGTGAGGATTTTGTAAAAAAAGTAATAGTTGAAGATAGAGAAACTGGCAAAATTAAGGAAATTCCTGCTCAGGGTGTATTTATCTACGCCGGTTACTTACCTAATACCGGCTTTTTAAAAGGTTTGTTAGAATTAGATGAGCAAGGGTTTATTATTACTGATGAGAAGATGAGGGCTTCTTTAAAAGGGATTTTTGCTTGCGGAGATATTCGTTCTAAAGAAGTTCGTCAGATTACTACTGCGGTAGGTGAAGCCACAATTTCCGCTATTTCAGTAAGAGATTACCTTAGAGAAGTTAAGAATTCCTAATAGTCTATTCATACCCTCTTTACTTAAATCTGAGCCTAATCTGACCGGATAAAGAAAGTAAACTTAACCCTCTTTTATCGGGAAAAATCCTGTACCCCCAATATGATAATCTCCTCTTTAGCCAAAGTAAAAATGTCCTCTTTTAAACCTCCTCTGGAACATTCCTGCAAGAGTTTATTGTATGGGAGAAGATTGGCAAAAGAAAAAGGTTCTTTTACAAAGCAAAAAAGACAGAGAAGAATTAGCATTAGTTAAAGTCTAAAACCGGAGATTTTTATTCTGGTAAAAAA
>QNCG01000017.1 GCA_003644445.1 Candidatus Duberdicusella sinuisediminis
AAGATATTCGGGCAGAGGAAACTTTGCTTCTGGATGCAGTAAATTCTCTTTTTGGTCCTGGACATGCCTGATTAATCTCTTAGAAATCCTTTCTACTACTTTCTTATCCCATTCTTTTATTACTATCTCAGGTATATCCTTTTTTTCTACTATTTTAGCTTTCCCTTTTACAGAAAATCCTAAAAATCTCTTCTCATCAACTGCAGTTATAGATATGGTCTTATTATTCTGAAGATTTTTGAAAGTTTTCTTTTTATATAAATCAATGATATAGATATTCCCCTTCTCATCTATACTGACTATGCCTTTAGCTGAAGAGTGAATCCTTCCCTTCTCATCTAAAGTTGAAACTATTACAAAACTCTGCCTTTTTAAAAAGTTGGCTACTGCTAAGGGCAAATTCATCTTTAAAATATATTATCTAAAAGCAGCATAATAATAAACCCTAAAATTAAACCAGTAGTAGCTGCCTTGCCAAAACCCTGACGGTGAGATTCGGGGATAATTTCTGCGCTTATCAGATAAATTATACACCCTGCAGAAAAAGATAAAGCTAAAGGCAGTATTTTAGAAAACAACACCACCAGGCTTACTCCTAAAATCCCTCCTAAGGGTTCAACTAAGCCAGTAAGAACAGTTATACCCAAACTAAACCTTTTAGAATAGCCCTCAGCTCTCAAGGGAAAAGCCACTGCTACACCCTCAGGGATATTCTGCAAACCTATCCCTATAGCTAAGATAAACAAAATATCCTTCTCAGGTGTAAATTAGGACCTTCTCCCCCCTTTTAAAGTGCTGGTGAGGGATTAAATTATCAGAAAATCTTAAAAATAAAGCTCCTAAAATAAACCCTATACAGACTGTAAATATCCTTCCCCTCTCTAAAGCCGGGAGCAATAAACTAAAAAAAAGAAGCAGAAAGCATTATCCCTGAAGATATACCTAAGGAGAAAGAAAGAACTCTCTTACTTACTCTATTGATGAAAAATAAAGGCAAAGCCCTAAAGGAAGTGGCTAACCCGGCTAAAAGAGAAGCAACTGAGCCAACCAGAATTATATTCATCGGCCTGAAGAACAACTCGAGCAGTTTGAACTTGAACAGGAAGAGCTTGCTTTTTTTAAGCCCCTGATTAAAAAAGAGGAGAAAGTCCGAATAAGGTCTTTGGATTTACAATAAGGACAGACTAAGCCGGCTGATTCCTGATTAACTCCTGTTAATAATTCAAAATCTTTATGGCAGTTATTACACTTATAAGTATATACTGCCATTTCTAACTCTTCGCTAACAATGAATCAATCTTAGCTCGGTCAAAGCCCACTATAACTTCATTATTTATCACTATTATTGGAACTCCCATCTGACCAGAAATCTTTACCATCTCTTCTAAAGCCTGTCTATCTTGGGAAACATCAAAATCCTGATAAGTCACACCCTTAGAAGAAAAATATTCTTTAGCCAGATGGCAATAGGGGCAAGTAGGGGTAGAATAAATCTTAATATCCATCTAAACTCCCTTCTTTAATTCCTCCCTTAATAAAAAGAGCTGGGTTAAATGCTTTTTCTCTTCATCAATCACCTTTTGTAAGACCGGCTGTTTATCTGCTAAGACGTATTCTTTAAAGGCCGAATAAGTCAGTATTGACTCTTTCTCTATGTATAGGCCAAACTCTACAGCTTCTAAGCTATCTTTAAAGAGTTCTTTTATCTTCTTCTCAATTAATTCTTGAGTAAAAATATAGCTTGAAGCAATTGCCTTAAGGTAGGCTGAATATTCGCCGGGGCTAAACTCAGAAACAATATAATCTCCCACCTTATTAAGCATATCCTGAAAAATCTTTTGATGTTCAACTTCCTCCCTCTTTAGGTAGTTCCAGAGGTCTTTAATTTTTGGGTCTCCTTCTTTTTCTTCTAAAGCCTGGTAAAGATTTTTGCCGTTCTCTTCAACTTTTATCGCTATCTTTAAGATATCTTGGGCTGATAAGATATTACTCATCACTTCTCCCTTCTTATCACTTCTTTTATTCTTTCTACAACTTCAACCCGACTTTTATTTCTTCTTATAAATTCCTCAAAGCTATAATGCTCTACAGTATCTATAAGAGTAAGAGCTTCATCTAAAATAAGGTAGCTGTTATAGGTAAAGCCAAAAGGTGTAGAATAACCCTGGAAATTTCTTAAATTCCACTCAATATAGCTACTCACCAAATGTTTCTTTCATCTTCAACACTCTCAGAACCTGACTAACTATCCTTATTTATTCTCTATGTCTTCTAATATAGACTCTAAATCATCTTCGTGCTCTATCTCATCTCCCAAGATACTTAAAGCCAAGTTGTAAGTTATCGGGTCTTTATCTTTAGTGAAGTCAGCTAATTTTTTATAAACCCCGATTGCACACTGCTCGCCTTTTATATTCTGCTTAAGTAAAGTTATAACTTTTGGGTCTTGAGGAGCTTCGTAACCACAGTTGCTCTCCTTATACCAATCCTGAGGGCTTAAGAGAGGTTTCCCTCCTAATTGAATTATCCTTGCAGTAAGCATACCGGCATGCCTAAGTTCATCATTAGCATGCTGTTCTAATTCTGAAACTACCGCTTCTCTCATTATTCCTCGGGCTACTTTTACTCCTACCCAATATTGATAATAAGCTAACCATTCATCAGCGTAGGCTTTGTTAAGAAGTTTAATTAGTTCTTCAGGGTTTAACCCTAAAATTTCTCTAGCTTTCTTACCCATCAAAACACCTCCTTTTTATTCTTCGACAGGCTCAAATTGACCCTTGTCTATCCCGCACTCTGGACAAATCCAGTCCGGAGGTAAACTCTCAAAAGGAATGTCATTGTTCTCTGCAGGGTCATAGATATACCCGCAGACTTTACACATATACTTCTGCATAAAACCTCCTTTCTTTACCTCTAAACAGGATAAAAAATTTTACCATAAGTTTAACCTTTGTAAAGCACTTTAAACCTCTTAATTCACAATAATCTTAGCCATAATAAGGTCGTTTCCAGTCAATCTCCTTAAAAAAGGACAGCAAGATGAATTCTTAGTCTACCTTTAATTCTACCTAACTCCTTAAAATATTCTTTAAATCTTCCTCAGGCTGAGAAATAAGTTTTACCTGGTAATTCTCAGTCAGAACTTTTAGGATGTCCTCATTAACCCAGGCTGGTAAAATTGGTCCCAGATAAATATTCTTTATCCCTAAATAAAGTAGGCTCCAGAATATAGCCACTGCTTTCTGCTCCATCCACATAAGGATTAAAGAGAGGGGAAGTTCGTTAATTTCTAAACCCAGAAGTTTAGAAAGAGCCTCAGCTATTTCAATCGCCACTATAGTATCATTGCACTGACCTAAATCTATTAACCGGGGTATACCCTCAATATCTCCTAAATCTAAGTCGTTTATCCGGTATTTCCCGCAAGCAAGG
Source organism: Candidatus Duberdicusella sinuisediminis (assembly GCA_003644445.1). Taxonomy (GTDB): domain Bacteria; phylum Omnitrophota; class Gorgyraeia; order Duberdicusellales; family Duberdicusellaceae; genus Duberdicusella; species Duberdicusella sinuisediminis. The sequence continues at coordinate 3,436 of QNCG01000017.1, forward strand.
GTTAGAATAATTGTCTCTTTAGGTAACTGTTTTACAAATTGCCGGTAGTAATTATTCTTGTTAGCCGGAGAATCACATCCTCCCACTAAAAAGAAATGTCTAATCTTACCTTTCTCCACCAATTCTTTAATTTTATCTGCCAAAGATAAAATAGTTGATTTTCCAAATCCCGTCTTTAATTTTATCTCTCCTGGTTGTTCTTCCAATTCTGGAAGTTCTTCCAACTTCTCCAGAAGGGAACTGAAGTCATAACCCTGAATATGCTTTACTCCGGGGAGCCCTGTAACTCCCATAGTAAACATTCGGTCTCTGTAATCTTGCAAGGGGAGCAAAACACAATTGGAGGTCCCCAAAATTGCCAGTTGATATTTAGAGAACAGTTCTTTCTGGTCATACCAGGCTTTTCCTAAATTTCCCACTAAATGCTTATATTTTCTCAATCCCGGATAGCCATAAGCAGGTAACATTTCTGAATGGGTATAGATGTTTATGTTTTTACCTTCTGTCTGTTTTAGCAATTCTCCAAGCGCTTTTAAGCTGTGCCCGGTAACAATTATACCTTTACCTTTCTTAGTTCCAGTTTCTACTGCTGTGGGCGTAGGCTCACCGTAATTTTCTATATGAGCTTTTTTCAATAACTGCATAACCTTTAGATTCATCTTTCCTGCTTCTAAGGAATACTGCACAAATCTTTCGGAGTCAAAATTTACGTTGGTTAAAGTAGAATAGAACCCATCTGCTAAGAAATGCTCAATTTCTGGATCGGCGTAACCAAGTTCTCTGGCGTGGTGAAGATAAGCAGAAATTCCTTTAATTATAAAAAGCAAATTATCTTGTAATCGGGCAACAGTGGGCTTCTTTCCACAGACCCCGTTTATAGTACAACCTTCTCCCTGGGCAGTTTGCGAACATTGATAACAGAACATCTTTAAACCCGACATCAGGCCTCCTCTCTTAAAAACTTCTCAATAGTTTGTTTATAAAATTCTGGACAAATCTTATCTGAAAACCCACAGATAACACAACAACTCTCTTTAGATGGAGAAATCCTTTTTTGGCAATGAGGACATTTATAAAAGGCAAAACGCCTATCCTGAGGAATATCTATTTCCTGAATAACCCCACAAAAGGGGCATTTAAGATTTGCCTTTTTGAGTTCTAAACCCAAAAATTCAATTGCCAAAGCTTTTATTATATTCCGGGTATTTCTGAAAGCTGAAAGAGCATCAATTTCTTGGTCTTGCGCTTCTCCGGGGTCAGAAAGAGGATAATGAATCTTTCTGTACTTACCAGAGAAAACAGGACAACTCTTATCTGCCCTATCACAAACTGTGATAACATAATCAAATTTTCTATTTATAAATTCCGTAACACTTTTAGAATAAAGGCCTCCTGAAGATATCCCTACTTCTTCTAAAACCTTGTAAACATAAGGATTAACTCCACAAGGATTTATTCCTGCACTTTTTACCTCTATTTTCCCTTTACCCAGATATCTAAAAACTGCCTCTGCTAATTGACTGCGCACTGAATTATGACTACAGAGTATAAGTATTCTTGGCTTGGATTTTTCAAAAATGTTTTCTTTCAAGCCTCTTCCTTAGTCTCTAAAAACACTACTCTAAATTAATCTCCTTAGAATTCTGCCAGAGCCCGTGAATATTACAATAAGAAGAAGCTAAAATTACGCCTGATTTTTCAGTTTTAAATGCTAACTCTACCACTGGTCTGGTATAGACTCCACTTGTATTGGGACCCTGGATTGATGCCCCATGAGCAGAAAATTCAAACTTACCTATCTGATAGGGAAATTTTTCTCCCTCAGGTAAAAAATAGACATCTATCCAGGCTATATGGTGTTCGGTGGTATTAGGATGAGAAATTTCTTTTCCCACACTTACTTTTACCTTCACTTCTCCTCTTCCTTTTTCCACTTCAATTACCGGGATATGTTTTTCTTTTTTCCAGTCAGCAGATTGAAATAATTCTCCTATCGGCATTTTAAATCACCTCCTTCTAAATCCACCCATCTTTTCTAATATCTCTTCTATCCCTAAATGCCAGCCAGTCCCAGAACTTCCTTAAAAAGACAAGTCTTCTCTTTTTCTCTATTCATAATCTTCTTGAGAGTTGTAGCCTGCTTCTTTTATAGCTTTTAAAATTTTTTCTTTGTTTATCTCTCCTTTAAGCTTTACTATTTTGCCTCCTACATCTACACTTACTCTTTCTATACCTTTCAGCTTTGACAGCCTTCCTTCTAAAGTTAGTTTACAACTCTGACAATGAATATCAGGAACCTCTATGGTGTAATCAGGCTCAAAAGAAGAAGTCTTCCTAAATAAAGAATTAACCACTACTAAAAACAGAACTGTGCCCGAAACTGCTTTTACTGGGTATGGAAGTCCTTTAGCACCAGGGGTCAATAAATCAGGGTTTTCTTTAAAAGAATACCAGATAAAATTAAAAATTACCCCTAAAATCAAAGCTATCAAAATTATACTTACTAAATACAGGTAAAAAGACCTTCTTTTAAATTTAGCCCGGACAAAAGACAAAGTTATAGCATTAGTAGCTGGACCGGCTATTAAGAATACTAACCCTGCTCCTGGAGAAAAACCTTTAACCATTAAAGATACTGCCACCGGGATTGAGCCAGTAGCACAGACATATAAAGGCACACCTATTATTAAACTGGCTAAAAAGTCTAAAGGATAAGGAAAGTAAGAAGAAAAGAAATCTTTAGGCAAAAACACAGAAATTACTCCGCCAATCACTACTCCCAAGATAAGCCACTTGCCTATATCCTGACTGACCTCATAAAAACCGTATCTAAAAACTTCTTTAACTTTAAAATTAAATTTAGTCTTAAAATGGGAATGTTCCGAGATTAAGACTTGCTTTTCTTTTTTTGCCTCCCAAAAGATAATCTAACCAACCTAAAAATACCCCCGAAATTATGGCTGCCAACGGCCTAAATAGAGCAAATAAAGGACCTAATAAAGAATAAGTGGCTAAGATTGAATCTATCCCTGTAGTAGGAGTAGAAACCAGAAAAGCCAAAATACTGGATTTACTCGCTCCATTTTTTCTAAAGAAGAGGCTAAAGGTATAACCCCGCAGGAACAAACAGGCAAAGGCACTCCCAATAAAGTTGCTTTAACAAGAGAAAAAAATCCGGGTTTTCCTAATTGCCGGCTGATAAAACTCTTTCCTAAAAATACATGGAATAGCCCAGCAATAAACATACCCACAAGAAGATAGAAAGAAACCTCCAGCCACAAATTTAAACTCTCTTGTAAAAAACTAACCAAGATTGCCATTCTTTAAAAAGGAATAATTTAAACCTTACCGATTCTTTCAAATTCTATTCTAAACACTCTCTTATCTAAGTTTTCTCCTCTTTTTTAAACTGCCTACCACTTTTTTATTCACAACTTTTCCTAAACAAAGCTGAGCATATTTACACCAATCAAGGCAGGAAGGAAGCTTTTCTCTGAAAACGTCCTTTTTACATTTAGGACACTTAACTTTTAATTCATCAGAAAATACTTCTACTTCATATCCACAGTTTTTACACTTAACTAATTCTATTTTTAAAAACCTGCTGTCTCTTCCTGGACAACGCAAATTAGGCTCCTTTTAAAACAGGTTAAAACACCTGCTCTACCTCCTTAACTTCAGGGATTTTCTCCTTTAACTTTTGTTCAATGCCCAACTTTAGAGTATAAGTAGACATAGGGCAAGCCCCACAGGCTCCTTTAAGTTTAAGTTTAACTACCCCTTCTTGGGTAACATCTACCAGCTCTACATCTCCACCTTCAGCCTGAAGATAAGGCCTTATCTCTTGTAAAACTTTTTCCACCTTCTCTTTCATTTTTACCTCCTCCTTAAATTAAAAAATTTTTTAAACTAAATGTTTCTGGCTACAAATTCTGATAAAACCACCACATCTTCAGTAGAGAATATATCTTTAATACTCCCGTCAAATAAAAGATTGGCTAAGGGAGTAAATTCTTCATCTCCTCTTTGAAGAGTAATAAGAAAAGGGACTCTTTCTAACACCTCTAAAGATATACTTAAATCAGGATAACCTTCCCTTTCAGCCTTAAATCTCTTAGTAAGTTCTAAAAGACGCTCAGGGTTATCTTTATACTTCCTCAATAAAGGCTGAATTACTCTCTTGGTAAAAGCTGGAAAATACCCTTCTCCTCCCGGCAGCTGACGAAAAGAAATCCAGGCACCTTTTAAAGAAGGAAGCCCTTTAACTTTTCTTATCAAATAATGGAGAAGCAAAACACCTAAATAATCTTTAGCCGGGACATTACAGGCTAAAGAAAAAATTCTTTTATTTTCCAAGTCTACCTCATACTCATCAGCCAACAACTTAACTGAAAACTTTTTCTCTGAAGTTAAACTTTCTAACTCTAAATAAGCCTTAACTAAGGCTAACTCATAACCCATAATAACTCCTAATAACCAAGAAAATTCTCCATCCGGATATTATCTGGCTCTATTCCTAAATCTAAACAAACCTTTCTCATTGCCTCTACCATCCGGGGGGACCAAATATAAAAAACCCTTTCTGATAAACTTTCAATCTCCAGGTTAAAATTATCTCCTCTCAATTTTTCTACACTCCTTACACACTCCGTAAAAATAACCTTGAAATTTCTCAATAGTATTACCTTCAATTTCCCCCTTCTTTATGTACTCGCAGGGGCTAAAATCTAAATCAAAAATCTTTTTACATTTTTTACAGAAAAAATGATGATGAGGCAGTTTAGCTAATTCGAAACAGGATTTATCAAAGTTTATCCTTATCTCCTCAACTAACCCTTCTCTTTTAAAAAGCTCCAGTATAGAATAAACCGTAGCTAAGGACAACCCTAAAAATTTATTGCGAATACCCTGAAAAATCTCCTCAGCAGTTAAGTGTTCGTTCTTCTTCTTTAAAAAGTTATAGACTGCCAATCTCTGGGGGGTAAGTTTTATTTTTCTCTCTTTAAAGAAAGAAACACTCTCTTGCATAGCGGGAAGAGTTTAACTCTTCTAAAATATTTGTCAAGAATTATTTTTAGATAAGAATTATTCTTGAAGAGCTTATGCAGAGGTTAAATTTTGAGGGCTAAAAGGAGAAATCTCCCTCAGGCGTTTGATTATTGGCGGGAGTTCTCTCAAGATATGCTCAATATCTTCTTGAGTATTGTGTCTACTCAGACTAAAGCGAATTGAACCCTGGATAAAAGTAAAAGGAACTCCCATCGCCCTTAAAACATGCGAAGGAGTTAAAGCCCCCGAAGTACAGGCTGAACCCGAAGAAGCACATATACCTTTATCGTCAAGTAACATTAAAATCGCTTCTCCTTCTACAAATTCAAAACCAATATTAGTAGTATTAGGAAGCCGCAAATCCCGGTGGCCATTTACGCGGATATTGGGAATCTTTTCTAAAATACCTTTCTCTAATTTATCCCGGAGGTATTTAACCCGCGTGTTTTCTTCTTCCATAAAATCTTTAGCTAACTGACAAGCCTTGCCTAAACCCACAATACCAGCTACATTCTCAGTGCCTGCTCTTCTTCCTCTTTCCTGATGCCCGCCAATAATAAAGGGTTTAAACCGGGTGCCTCTTTTTACATATAAGGCTCCTACGCCCTTGGGAGCATGAAGTTTGTGCCCGGAGAGAGAAAGAAAGCTTATAGGTAACTCTTTTAACTTAAGGGGTATTTTTCCTACAGCCTGAACAGCATCAGTATGAAAAACGACTCCTCTTTCGTAACAGATTTTAGCTACTTCCTCTATAGGAAAAATTACCCCGGTCTCATTATTAGCCCACATTATCGAAACTATAGCAGTCTCAGGAGTTATCGATTCTCTTAATTGGTCTAAATCAAGTAAACCTTGAGAATCAACATCTAAATAAGTTATTTTATAACCTTCTTCCTCTAAATATTTACAAAGAGTTAATACTGCTGGGTGCTCTACCTTGGTAGTGATTATATGCCTTTTTTCAGGATTCACCCTTAAACTGCTGATAATAGCGGTATTATCGCTTTCAGTGCCACCGCTGGTAAAGATAATTTCTTGAGGAGACTCTGCTCCAATTAATTCCGCTACTTCTTCCCGGGATTTTTCTATATCTTTAGAAATTCTTCCACCAAAAGTATGCATACTGGAGGGATTACCATATTTATCCTTAAGAAAGGGAAGCATTACTTCTAAAACTTGAGGGTCAACGCAGGTAGTAGCATTATTATCTACATAAACAATTTTCTTCACCCCGCCCCTCCTGTCCTAAGTGTAGCTTGGAGTCTAATCTTTAAATTTCTTAATACAGTTGAATAATATTTAAGATGTTTTTCTCTCCTGAACACGTCTTTCTTAGATTTATATGCTTCGAAATATATCAACTCCACTGGTAATAATTTCTTTGTCGAGTAGTTTTTACCTTCTTTGTGCTCCTGTAACCTTTTACCTAGATTTGATGTGCCTCCTATATTAGGTAGAATCATCTCTTTTACTTCTTAGCAGATAAACATACCACCAATTAGGAGGGGTAAGATTCATTCTTTAACCTCCTTAACTATAATATCTTCCTCTACAAATTCTCTCAACTTTGACTCTACTACTTTTTTAAGAGTTACTCCGGCAGCTGGACAATTAAGGCAGGCCCCTAAAAATCTTACATAGACTTTCTTCTGGTCGATATCTACTATCTCTATATTTCCGCCATCGGCTTTAAGCCGGGGTCTAATCTCTCTTTCTACTGTCTCCTGAATAAGGTTTATTCTTTGAAGGTTGGTAAGTTTTTTGGGCTCTCCTAAAACACCTTTCTTAGTCTCCTCCTTAGCCCAGAATTCTTTTAGAAGCTGTTCAATTTCTGGCTTACACTTTCCACAGCCTCCACCGGCTTTAGTGTAATTGGTAACATCCTCTACGGTCTTTAGGCTATTTTCTTTTATAGCTCGAATTATCTTCTTATCGGTAACCCCAAAACATTTACAAATAACCTTTTCTTCTCCTATTGTCTCTTTCTTAATTGGTTTACCCAGATAATTAGCTAAAGCTCGCTCTAAAGCCTCCATCCCCATAACCGAACAATGCATCTTCTCATTAGGTAAGCCTCCTAAATAATCAGCAATATCTTTATTGGTAATCTTACTTGCTTCCTCAATAGTCTTGCCTTTAATCATTTCAGTTAAAGCCGAAGAAGAAGCAATCGCTGAAGCACAACCAAAAGTTTTAAACTTAGCATCAATTATCCTATTTGTCTTTTTGTCTATCTTCAAAGTAAGTTTTAAGGCATCACCACAAACAATATTACCTACTTCTCCCACAGCATCAGGGTTTTCTATCTCTCCCACATTTTTAGGGTTCTTAAAAAACTCTAATACCTTCTCACTATATACCCACATAACTTACTATTCTTGTTTAAACTTTAGCATAGTTAAGATAGACTTTACATCTTTCTCTTTCCTGGGGTTTACAGTTCTTTATTTCCCAGCACCTCTTACTTTTTAGAATAGTCTTTACTCCTTCAATATTTATTCTCTTTCTCTGAATAAGTTCTTTAATATATCCTAAAGTCTCTAAATCACACTTAGAATAAAATCTATTTTTACCTAAGCGTGAAGGTTTAATTAAACCCTTTCTCTCCCAGATTCTCAAAGTAGCCGGGCACACTCTTAACAACCTGGCTACCACTCCAATAGGATAAACTGGCTCTCTATAACTATAGTCCATACTCACTTCTCCTATTACAGAGGTTTTTATATCATATATAAATGCTATTGTCAAATAAAAGAAAGTTAGCTTAAAGCAAGTTGAATAATTCTGTAGAGAGATATCTTTCTCCTGTATCTGGTAAAATAACTACGATAAGTTTGCCTTTATTTTCTTCTCTCTTTCCTATTTCAACTGCTGCCCAGACAGCAGCACCTGATGATATTCCCACAAGCAAACCCTCCTCTTTAGCCAACCTTCGAGACATCTCTATAGCATCTTGATCATCTACCGGGATTATTTCGTCAATTAAGTTTAGGTTTAAAACTTCTGAAACAAACCCTGCTCCTATGCCTTGAATTTTATGAGGTCCGGGGTTGCCCCCTGATAAAACTGGAGAATCTTTTGGTTCTACTGCAACCGCCTTAAAAGATGGCTTTCTTTTCTTAATCACTTCAGCTACACCGGTAATAGTTCCGCCTGTACCTACTCCAGCTACTACCATATCTACCCTGCCGTCTGTATCCTGCCAGATTTCTTCAGCAGTAGTCTTTTTATGAATTTCAGGATTTGCTGGGTTTTTAAACTGCTGAGGCATAAAAGAGTTAGAAATCTTTTTAATAAGTTCTTCTGCCTTCTCTACTGCCCCCTTCATTCCTTTCTCAGTAGGAGTAAGAACTACTTCTGCCCCAAATCCCTTAAGAAGGGCCCTTCTCTCCAGGCTCATACTTTCGGGCATAGTTAAAATTAACCTGTATCCTTTAACTGCACAGATAAAAGCTAAAGCAATTCCTGTATTCCCTGAGGTAGGTTCAACAATTACTGTATCCTTCTTAATTAAACCCTTCTTTTCTGCATCTTCAATCATGGCTAAGCCGATTCGGTCTTTTATACTGGATAGAGGATTAAAAGATTCAAGCTTAGCTACTAAAGTGGCTTTCAGCCCTGAACTTATCTTTTTTAACCTTACCAAAGGAGTATTTCCAATTAATTTAGTAATATCTTCTGCTATCTCCATCTCTGTGTCCTCCTCTTTAATCTGCCCCTTCAAAACGAGAAAGAGCTAAATCTGATAAACTATTACCCCTCTTAAGCCTTGAACCCTATTTACGATATCCTCAAAAGTAATCTTATTTAAAAATCCCTCTATCTCCTCCCCAATCTCTCTCCAAATATTAAAAAAGAAAGAATATTCTTTCTCTGAAATATTTGACTTTGACAAAAGAGGCTCGCCCATCTTCTCCATAACTTCTCCTAACCTTATATTATTAGGAGACTTCTTTAGAATGTAGCCTCCTTCCTTTCCTCTTATACTCTCTACCAGACTCATTCTTTTAAGTTGAAGCAAAATATGAACCAAGTACTTCATAGGGATATTTTGATTCTTAGATATAGTGTGAATAGAGAGAGGGCTCTTGCTCGGCCAATGCAAGGCCAACTCCAAAAGGGCCCTACAAGCATAATCACAGCGGGCAGAAATCCTCATTTTTCACTCCCTTTAATCTTTACTATATTTATCAATTTAGTAAAATATAAACGACGGACTCCTTCCCGTCAAGAAAAAATCTTATTATTATTGCAATATAAAAATTTTCTCTTGCAAGAAAAAGAGAAGTTATTAATATATAGAGTAAATGTTAGTAGTTATTCTAAAGTCTCTGGGATTTGTTTTAATAATTATTTTGATAATAGGGGGGCTCTTATCAGCTTACATAAAATACTACGAGAAGAAAGCAATATACTTTCCCTCTCCTTTTATTGAAGTTAAGCCTAAAGATATTGGTTTAGAGTACCAAGATATCTATTTTCTCACTTCTGATGGGGTAAAACTAAATGCCTGGTTTATAGAAGCCCAAAATCCAGTTGCTACTATCTTATTCCTACACGGAAACGCAGGAAACATAAGCCAAAGGATTGAATTAATAGAGCTCTTGGTAAAAGAAAGTTTTAATTTCTTTATCTTTGACTGGCGAGGTTATGGAAAAAGCCAAGGTTTTCCTTCTGAAAAGGGTTTATATAAAGACGCTTTAGCCAGTTATGAGTATTTAACTAAAAAGCTGGGTATTTCTCCTGAGAAAATAGTAATCTACGGAAAATCCTTGGGAGCAAATATAGCTTGCGATTTGGCTACCAAAATAAATAAAGGTTTTCTTATTATAGATAGCGGGTTCAGCTCAGCCCAAGATATGGCTAAAGTTGTCTTTCCTTTTATTCCTTCTTTTTTAGTAAGATGGGTAATTTCTGTGAAATTTGACGCCCTTTCCAAAATTAAAGAAATAGCTCTTCCCAAATTAATTATCCATAGTAAAGATGATGAGATAGTCCCTTTTGAGCAGGGAGAAAAACTCTTCCGAGAAGCTAAAGAACCTAAAGAATTTTTTGTAGCAAGGGGCTCACATAACCAAGCTATATTTAACAACCCTGAACTATTTATATCGCGAATAAAAACATTTGTTCTTAATTACTCAAATAAATAAAGGGGGTGGCTATGGAAATAGAGGTTAGAAAACCTACTCCTGAGGAACTTGAAAAATTAAACATTAAAAGCTGGCCTATCTGGGAGAAAGAAGAAAGTTCTTTCGATTGGTATTATGATGAACAAGAAACCTGCTACTTCTTAGAAGGAGAAGTGGAAGTAGAACTTCCTGATGGCAGAAGAATAAAAGTAGAAAAAGGCGATTTGGCAGTCTTTCCTCAGGGCCTGAAATGTAAGTGGAATATAAAGAAAGCAGTAAGAAAACACTACAATTTTGGCTGATTAAGAACCTTGGGCTGAGGAGAGCAGTTTCTCAGCCTTCTTTCTCTTCTCTAAAAGTTTTTTAGCCAACTGAGAAAGGTTAGAATAAGGGATTTCTCCCCGGAGGTGGGCTTTCACCTTCTCTTTTGCCTTCTTTACTTTCTTGCGGTGAATTTTTTTTAACTCTTCTTTAGGCCTTCCCATAGCTATAAAGATTATTTACAAAAATTTAACTTTGTCAAGAAGATTTAAAAATCTTTTTCAACCTAAAAGCAAAAATTAAGGTAACCACCGCATATAAAAAACTAAGAAAATATATCTGGGGGTACTGAGAAAAATACCCTATTATCTTTTGAGGTGATAAACTTTTCACACTGGCTAATATTACCTGAATCCAGAAAATCCTGGGAGGAGAAGCAATTACTACCGCTAGAAGATACCTTTTAAGAGGAACCCTGCTTAAACCAAAACTTAAATCTAAAACCCGGTAAGGTATTAAAGGGATAAATCTCAATAAGAACACCCAGCCTAAATTAATATCTTCTAACTTTTGATAAAAGTTCTTAAATCTGCCTCTTAATTTTTTTCCACAAACTCTCTTCCTAAGATACTGCTGAGATTAAAGAAGACTACCGCATTTATTATCTCAGCAATATAGATAAGAAGGGTGCTTAAATAAGCCCCAAAGAGAACAGCCCCTATTATTTTTAAAGGGTCTTTTAAATACCAGATGAAGAAAGTTCCCACTACATACAAGAAAACAAAAAGAATACAACTATAGAAGAGAGGGGTTCCTCTTAAAAATTTGTCTATAGTTTGAGGCTGAATAGAAAATGTGCTACTTAAAATAAACAAACCTGTTATTAACAGGATAAAGTAAATAAACCTTAAGGTAATATTCTCAAAAATTTTCATCTTAAAAATTTAAAAATGGCCCAAGATTTTAATCTCCAGTTTAAAGCTATCTCTCCACATCTTAAAGCAAAATCCTTAAAAGTAAAAGATAAATCTTCCATATAGAAACAAGAATAAAAACCTAATAAAGAATAGGGTATCCGGGGGTTCTGAGAAGCAATAAATTCAGAAATTTTTTTCTATCTCATACTCATCGATATAGCCAGAAACTAAAAGAGCAGTAGCAACTAATAAAAAGGGGGCCTCCTTTTATCTATATACCTGACAACTTCCTTAAAATTCTCCATAATCTGTCTATTAGAAACTCCGGTTAAAGCAATATGTAGACTTTCTGTATAAGCTTTTAAATCAAACTTAATACAACCTCCCGAAACCAAAGAAATCTCCACCATCTCTTTTAATAAATTCTTACTTAGAAAACCATTAGTCTCCCAACAGATTCTTAAAATTCTACCTTTCTTATTCTTTAAAGCCAATTTAGAAGTTAAAATAGAATGGGGGAGTTGACAGGCAGGGTCTCTTCCAAAATAGCAGATGCAAGAAGTTTTATCATCTATAACTTCTACTAATTGTTGGGGGCTAATAAATTTCTGAGGTAAGCTAGTTAAAGTTTCTCTAAAATGGTAGTTCTGGCAGAATAAACAATTGAAAGAACAGCCGTTATAAAAAACTGCTAAATTTTTATACCCGTATTCAGGGCCCAGTCTATAAGAAAATTCAGGAAACCCTGCTTCTGAACAACCAGGGCAAACCCAGCTGGCTACACAGTTTGTAGGAAGACTATCAAAGTAAAACTCTAAACTTCCTTTTTGGGAATCAGCTCCTCTCAAACATCCTTTAAAATTTTCCCTCAATCCGCATAGACCTCTTTCTCCTTCAGGAATCTTACACTCATTTACACAGAGTCGGCAAGAAACCCCTTCTTTAACTTGAGAAGGTTGTAAAGGAAGGTTAAACTTCTGGCGGATTTTTTGTGAACTTCTAAAATAAAAGGCTTAACTTTGGGGAAATCTTCTCTAATACAGTTAAGACAGAACCCTAAATGCTGAGAAACAAAACGAGATTCTTTATGACAGAGTTTACATTTAGACATTTTTCTTCAAGAGAATAAGTCTTTCTCTATCTACAAAGGGATTTATCTCCAAGGATACCTAAAAATCTTTCTAGTTTATCCCCTCTACTTAAGGCATAAGTTTCCATTTACACAGGCCTATAACTCCTCTGACAATCTTTTTAGGTTTCTTTAAAGGGGTAAGGATGAGAAAGTCTTTCTCTTTCTCTGCTATGATTTTTCCTAAGGCTAAGTCTTTTCCTTGTTTATCCTGCAAAGAGACTATCTTATCTATAAAGTCTTTATCTTTTCTGTTAAGCCGTTTAAATATACTTTTGCCAAATAAAAATTTTTCCCCCGAAGAAAAGTATCTTTTAAAACAATTATCCCTGTATTTAGCTCTCTCAGTGAAAGATTTTCTCTTTACTTTAGGGTAAGGCCTCATTATAAATAATCTTTTTAGTTTGACATTTTTTAAAATATCTTCTAACTCTTTCTTTTTCTGTAAAGCAATTATTAAATCTGGCTTAATCAAGTTTATCTTCTTTATTTTAAAATCTACTGCTTCTTCCCCTTTAATATAGCCGGTAGTATCTATTAAGAGAATGTTTATTTGAGGGTCTATCTTTTTAAGGATAAATTTTACTCCCTTTAAACTCCTCTTAATATTGCCTGCAGGAGATAAACTCCCCACAAAGTAAAAATCCCTTACTCTTAAATTCTTCCCAAACTTAAAAGATTTACCAATTTTAGCCCAACCAATTGTAGTTGGTGGGCCTACGCGGGATTGACCTAAGTCGCAATCTATAACCCCTAAGCTAACCTTTCTTTTTAAGAGATTGACCAACCTCTCTAAAAGATAGGTTTTACCAGTATCTGGACCTCCTAATAACAGAATCTTACCCTTTTTAAGGTTTAAAATCTCTGAAAAAAGACTCTTAGGCAAAGGAGAGATTCTCATCTTCTTAACATAGGGACAAACAAAACCGGGATAATCTCTTTCTTCTTTATCTTACCTTCTTTTTTCTCTACTAAGAGGAGTTTTTGGTAAGGAAATTTCCCTACGGGAATAACCATCCTCCCTCCTTCAGCTAATTGGGTAATTAAAGGCTGGGGGATGTGCTCAGGAGCGCAAGTTACAATTATGGCCTCAAAAGGAGCGTATTCTGGCCAACCTAAGTAACCATCTCCGCATTTTACTCTTATATTCTTATAGCCTAAATCTTCTAAGAGATTTTTGGCTCTCTCAGCTAAGGTAGGTAAAATCTCCACAGTATAAACTTCTTTAGCTATCTCAGCCAAAATTGCTGCCTGATAACCCGAACCTGTGCCAATCTCTAAAATCCTATCTTGAGGATTAAGTCTTAAAAGCTCAGTCATCAAGGCTACTATGTAGGGTTGAGAAATAGTTTGCCCTTCCCCAATAGGCAAAGGTCTGTCCTCGTAAGCAAAATTCCTCAAGTGTTTAGGGACAAAGCGGTGTCTTTCTACTCTAAGCATAGCCCTAATTACTTCTTTATCTCTTATCCCTCGGGTTATTATTTGGGCCTTAACCATCTCTACTCTCTTCTGGGTATAGTTATCTTGGATAGAACAGGAACTTATAAGAATTAAATAGAGAAAAAATATAAAAATCTTAGACATAGCTTAAAAACCCTCTCACTTTTCCCCATCCTCTAAAAGCTTATCTTTAACTCTCTTCGATATTCTAACATTAAAAATCCGGAAAATTTTTCTCTTTAGTAAATAATACAACATAAATAAGTAGAGGTCAAAATTATCTTGAAGAAAAGGCAGAAAAGAAGTAAGGCAGTTAACTACTTTTAGAAAATTCCACTTTTTCGCAAAAGTGAAAAAGTTGACTCTCTAAAATAAGGTTAATTTATTCCAACATTCTTGAGAAGGTGAGAATAAAGATTAGATTATTTTGACTTCTTCTCCACAATAAGGGCACTTAGCAATTCTTTTTTCTTCATCTATCCATTCAATATCCTGGTCTAAGTGAATTACTTTCCCACAATGAGGACATTCCTGGCTATTAAGAAGCTCATCTCCTCCTTCTATCATAAAATCCCAGAAATCCGGCTCAGGCATAAATAATCTATTTTTTA
>QNCG01000018.1 GCA_003644445.1 Candidatus Duberdicusella sinuisediminis
ATGTAATCTTTATATATTATTTCTTCAAGCATAAATTAATTATAACACATCTTTTAAGTTTTACAACTTTTTATCTTTTGAGTTTCCCTATTTTTCAGCTATCTGACAGAGATTTAAAAATATTTAAATTTTAACCCTGAAAATATTAGCTTTTAAATTTTCTGGGGAGTCTTTGCCTGTTTTCTGGCTAAAAATATTATAAAACAAGGAGTGCCCTCTTTGTAGATTTTTATTTTCTTATTCCCTTGTTTATTATAGAGTTATTAAAATTGGGCTTATTTTCTGAAGAAACTCCAGAGACATCTTAGCCTCTCTCCTCACCTTTAATATATGCGACCGCATATTAGAAAGGTGAGATTAAATGTTTTTAAACATAATTTTCCCCAATCTCTTTAAATACTCCTGTGACATTTTCTTTTGAAAACATTTTGTCAAGTTACATTGAAAATTGAAAATTGAAAATTTACTATACTTAAGACTATGTGATTGAGGACCGCCCTCGATTCTTCACTATGAGCTATGAGCTACTCTCCCCTTTCCATAACTTTAAACTATCTTTTTCTAAATAAAGCTAAGAAAAAACCCTCCATAACTTCTGTGGGAAGAATTCTCTTAGTAAACTTCAAGCTCTGAGAAAAATTCTTATTTCCCCATTTAGTTAAGCCATTCTGACAATTGGAAATAGGTAAATTTATCTCTTCTAAATAAACCTCAGGCTTAAACTTTTCTAAAGCCCAATTTACTACTTCTTCGTTCTCTTCAGGAGAAAAAGTACAGGTAGAATATAAAAGCAAACCTCCTTTCTTTAAAGAGTTAATCCCCGAAAAAAGTAAGCGTTTCTGTTTGTGCTGAGCTTCTTTAATTTTTCTATAAGACCAATAAGAAAAAGTTTTCCGATTACTAATTAGAAAGTTGGCTTCTGAAGAACAAGGGGCATCTAATAAAACTTTATCAAAATACTGAGGATACTTCTTATAGATTAAGGCTCCTTCTCCCAGATAAACCTTAAGAAGTTTTTCTTGAGCCTGTCTTCTTAAATTAGCCAGAAGTTTATAATAGCGGGGCTTTATCTTTTCTACGGCTAAAACTTCAGCTTTCCCCTGAGTATCAGAAATTATCTGAGTAGTCTTTCCTCCGGGGGCTGAGCACAAATCTAATATCTCATCTCCCGGCTCAGGAGATAAAACCCATACTGCCAATATACTAGAAAGATTTTGAAAATAAACCCAACCTTCCTGGTAAAAAATTTTTCCCTCAAACTCTCTCTGGGAAGGTTTAATAAGAATAAAACCTCCTCTATACCAGTTTACCTCTTTAAATTTTATATTTTGCTTCTTCAATTCTCTTATAAGTCTTTCATAACTTACTTTTATCTTGTTTATCCGGAAAGTAGGTAGCTTAGGGGTTAAAAAAGAATTCAGAATAGAAAAGTATTTATGAGGATAAATCTCTTTTATCCTTTCTCTAAACTCAGAAGGAAGTTTATAAATAAGCCTATCCATTTATAAAATAACTTTCTCTACTTTCCCCAAACAAGAGAAAAACTCCCCTCCTAAATGAAATATTAAATCCGCACTTTCTTTCCAAACAAAATTTTCAAAATCAAATAAACCCTCTTCTACTTCTGAATAGAGAGGTTCAGAAAAAAATATATAATGGTCTCCTGCCTCCTTAATATCTGAAAGACCACACTCTATAACCCCAATACATTCCTTAATCCTGGGAGTTTTAACCAATACTTTCGCTTTCTCCTTAGTAAGGTTGGTTTCTTTAAATTTATCGTAGTCTCTGCCAGAACAGGTTCCACAGAAGATTACTTCTTTTATAAGAGAAAAATCAGGTATATTGATTACAAACTCCTGAGTTTTTCTAACAAATTCTGAAGAAAGATGCCTCTTAGCTAAAGCTATCAATAACCCTGAAGGACTGTGAGAAAAGGGTATCTGCCAGGAACAGGTTATTATATTATCCCTATCTTTATAAGAAGAAGTTACCAATACCAGATTGCCGGAAGTAACAAGCCTATAAGCTCGGTTTTTATTAAGTTCTTTTCTCATAAGACCTCCTTTTAAGAATCAAAAAATCCCCTTCTTAAACCTCTCTTTAAAGCATAATTTACTACCTCTTTATATTCCTTAAGAGTTATCCTCCGAGAAAGCTCAGAGAAATTATAAGCCTTATAACAAGGCCAGTATTGGTCCATAATGTTTAAGTAAGTATCTTTGGAAATCTTTTCAGCAATAAAATCTATAACTTTAAAAGAGCCTGAGATATTGTTAGGAAGAACTAAATGCCTTATAATCAAACCTCTCTGAGCAACTCCTTGGCTATCTATTACTAAGTCCCCTACCTGTCTATACATCTCTAAAACCGCTTCTTGACAAACCTCCCAATAATCCTCTACTAAAGAATATTTCTTGGCAAGTTCATTATCCGAATATTTCATATCGGGCATATATATATCAAAAACTCCTTCGGCAATCTTTAAGACTTGTTTAGAATCATAACCTCCACTATTATAGACTAAGGGGAGTCTTAAACCTCTATCACGAGCAATAATTAAAGCTTCAACTATCTGGGGCAAAACATGGGTAGGGCTAACCAGGTTTATGTTATGAGCTCCCTGGCTTTGAAGATAGAGGATAATCTTAGCTAATTTCTCAGAATCAGTTTCTTCTCCTTCTCCTAAGTGAGAAATAGTGTAATTCTGACAAAATTGGCAGGCTAAATTACAAAAAGAAAAAAAGATAGTCCCCGAACCTCCCCTTCCTACAAGTTCAGGTTCTTCTCCAAAATGGAGGTTAAAAGTAGAAACCAAAGAAAATCTTGCTGTCCGACAGAAACCTTTCTCTCCTCCGAATCTGTTCACTTTACAATTACGAGGACAAACTATACATTCTCTAAGAAGTTCTAAAAGGCTATTTTTAATATTTTCTAAGGAGCTTGAAGATAGTTTAAGGTAAGAAGGGATAAAATTTTCCATATTTAAATTGCTAAATCTCCTGCCTTAGTTGTTTCTCAGCGTCTACTACATCCCTGTTTATCCGAGTTAAGATATTTTTAACTTTCTTCTTAAAGTCTTCCTTAAATCCTTCAAAAGAAAGAAGTTCTCTTAAGATTTGAATATCCATTCGGAAATACCTTACTAATTCGCCTTCATCAATTTCAGAGAATTTAGAAAGTTTTGAAAATCTTATTCCCTCAAACCAAAGAGAGCCTACTTCGGCTAAGTGGTAAAAAAAACGTTTAGAGAGAGGGAATACTTTGTAACTTCTTTCTTTCTTATGGATTCTTCTAATTACCGGGTCTAAAATCATCTGTAATCTTTTTAAATTCTTAGTAAGCTTAGGCCTTTTCTCTCCCTTGCGGGGTTCATACACTAAAGAAGAAATGATAATCAGGAGGTCCTTCTCTTTAGCTTCTTCTAAAATACCTTCCTGGTAAAGTTCACCTAGAGGAAGTTCATAGCTGTAAAGCCGGGAGGCTAATTCTCCTTTCCAGGTAAGGACTTTCTCTTTACTTATATACCCTAATTCCTTAAGAAGTTCTATTTTTCTCTTAATTAAACCAAGAGCTTCTTCCTTTTCTCGCTTTTGGGAGCAAAAAAAATGAAATGATAAAGGATAAATCTGGTATATTTTCTCTCCCATATCCTTATAAAGATTAAGAAGAGTAGCATAATTGCTTCTCAATTGGCTTTTTATCTCTTCGGGCTTACCATAGAGTATCCTTTCTAATTCTTTTAGTTCTATTGTAAGGGGATTAACTCTTACAAAGACATAGCCTTTTTTATCAATACCCCTCCTTCCTGCCCGTCCAGCCATCTGGTAAAAATCTCTGGTCTTTACGTTCCGGTGAAACCGGCCATAAAATTTTCTTAAATCATCAAAGACTACACTCTTTGCCGGCATATTTATCCCCAAAGCAAAAGTTTCAGTAGTAAATATTACCTTTAGGAGCTTTGAAGTAAAAAGCCTTTCTATTACCTCTTTTAGAGTAGGGAGGAGCCCGGCATGATGAAAGGCTACTCCTCTCTTTATTAAGTCATAAAGGTATAAAGAAGTAGGCTCTCTTTCTAAATCAAAAGTCTTAAGGAGTTGAGTATAAAGACTGGTTATTTTCTTCTTTTCTTCTTTATTGAGAAAATCAAAAACCGCCACTTCTTGAGCAAAAACTTCAGACCTTGCCCGGGAAAAACTAAAATATATACAGGGTAAAAGTTGATTTTCTCTTAAGTATCTAAATAGTGTGTTTATTCTGTTGGGTCGAGGATAGAGGATTTCTTTTAGTTTTTTTCTTTTTATTCTCCGAATATCTTCTAAAAGAAAATTACTTCTTTTTAATTCTTTAAACCCTGAGAATATCTTATCATTACACTGAAAGTAAAACCTTAAAGGAACCGGCCTCTTATCTTCCTTTATTACCTCTATGGGAATATGATGAATCTTGTTTATCCAGGAAGCTATCTCCTCTATATTAGGCACAGTTGCTGATAAAGCCAAAATCTTAAGGTGTCGGGGCATAAGCATAATAGCTTCCTCCCAGACTGTACCTCTTTCGGGGTCATCCAAGTAGTGTATCTCATCAAAAATTACCCACTCTTTGTTTTTAAGTCTTTCCGGCTCAGTTAAAATTACATTTCTGAATATTTCAGTAGTCATTATTATAACCTCAGCCTCTGGGTTCAAACTAACATCTCCAGTTAAAATACCTGCTTTCTCTTTATAAGCTCTGCGAAAATCTCTATACTTCTGATTACTCAAGGCTTTTATCGGCGCTGTATAAATTACTTCTTTTCGGGAATTTTGAGCTTTTTCTATAGCATATTCAGCAATTAAGGTTTTTCCTGCACCAGTAGGAGCAGAAACTATTACTGATTTTCCCTCTTCTATGGCTTTTATAGCTTGTTCCTGAAATCTATCTAAGACAAACTCCTTATAAATCTTCATATTACCTATTATCAACTATTTTCTTCTTTTTTCAAATAAATTTTCTCCACCTATAGTATCAAGAAAATCGCGGACTTTTTCTTTACCCAGAAAGGCATAAGAGGATAGTCTCCTTGAGAGGGATTGTGGGTTTGCTTGGCTTTTAGAGTTTTCGTCCCTAACTTGACATTTTATTTTCAAAACATTTTGTCAAGTTAAGAGGCTAAAAAAGGTTGTTTACCTGGCGGGCCCAATTACAGAAATCACAATCTACAGAAAAAGGAGGCATTTCCTTCCTTAAAAGCTGGACTGCCTCAGTAAATACTTTTTCGGCTCGCTGGGGGTCGGTCTCTACTTCTTTCACTTCTGCTTTAAAGGGGAAACCATTATGCAAGACCCCTTCTTCAGGAATATAGTAAACTAAAAAAGCTAAATTCCTGGTCTTAAGATTATTCTTCTCCAATAGAAAAGTGTAAACATCTAACTGGAACTGAAAAGCCTCGTGAATCAAAGAAGGAGCTGAACTGCGAGTCTTATGGTCTAAAGCTAAGTAAAAACCCTCTTCATCTACTATACATTCATCTAATTTTCCCTGCAAAGAAGCATTGAGTCCTGGAGAGTTATACCATAAAGTCTTGGGAAGAATGTCTATTAACCTGCCTTTAATCTTCTCTTGCAAAATAGGAGGTAAAATATTCTTTCCTCTATAACTATCAAAGTACTTTTTAACTACCGAATCTAAACCTGTAGCTATGGAAGGGAAAGGAGCTCTTGGCCTTCTTAAAGCTCTATTGATAGTAAGCCAGAAACATCTTGGACATTCTAAGTAAAGATTTAAAGATGAAGCTGAAAGGACTATCTTTCTATCCACCCCAATTCTCCCACTTAACTATATCCTCTAAAGAAAGTCTACTTCGAGAAGGAGGCTCTTCATCTGGATAGCCTAAGGTAAGTAATTCTACTACTTTAATTTCCTCAGGGATATTAAGAATCTCTTTTACCCTATCCTCATAAAAAGCCCCTATCCAGCAAGTCCCTAAACCTTCTTCTACTGCAGTTAAAACCATATGTTCAACAGCAATAGCTACATCTATAGGATAAGAAAGCTGTCCACAAGTCATTCGGTATTCATCAGTCTCAGCACAACAGACAATTACCACTGGAGCTTCTTCTACAAATTTCTGGTTTCTGGCTGCTTCTGATAACTTCTTTCTCTTCTCTTTATCTCTCACTACTATAAACCTCCACTCCTGAAGGTTCTTAGCCGAAGGGGCAAGCCTGGCTGATTCTAAAATCTTTAAAATTTTTTCTTCTTCAACCTGTTTATCTTTATATTTTCTTATGCTTCTTCTCTTTTTTATTGCCTCAAAAATATCCATCTTACTTAAAAAGTTCTCTTTGGCGAGGCCCTCTCTTTACCACCACAATACCTTCTTTTACAAAATAATCTTTCCTGTCTTCAGTAATGTCAAAACCTATAGCAGTCTTTCTTTTAATAATATTAAAACGGTCAATAATTGCCTTCCTTATTTTACAACTTCTTTCTATTTCCGTAAAGTCCATAATAATAGAATCAATAACTTGGCTTTCTTTTATTATTACCCCTCTCCCTATAATAGAGTTCTTTACATAAGAATTTTCAACCTGACACCCTTCACTAATTAAAGAATTAACAATCTGAGAGCCTTCTATTTTAGAAGGAGGTAAATCTTCTGCTGAAGCTCCATAAATAGGCCAGAATTTGTTAGATAAATCTAAGCGCGGCCTTTTACCTAATAAATCCCTATTAGCCTTAAAGAAAGATTTAATTGTGCCTACATCCCTCCAGTAAGCCTCCTCTTCATAACTCTTGAGTCCAGGTATTGTATTCTTAGAAAAATCGTAGATAAAAACCCGGCAATCTCTAATCATCCGGGGAATTATATCCTTACCAAAATCGTGACTACTGCTCAGAACTCGGGAATCTTCTTCTAAAACCTTAAGAAGAACCGACGGCTTAAATATATAATTCCCCATAGAAAGGAAGAAACTGTTTTTATTCGAAGAAAAATTAAGAGCTTTTGGCTTCTCGATGAAACTTTTTACCCTTAAATCTTTATTTACCAAGGCAGCACCAAAAGAACCGATTAAGTTCTGTTTTAAGGGAAGGGCAGAAATAGTTAAATCAGCATCTTTTTGCCGATGAAACTCTATCATCTCCCTTACATCCATCCGATAGATATGGTCTGCACCAAAAACACTCACTAAATCCGGAGAAAAATCCAGAATTAAGTTTATATTCTGATATATAGAATCAGCTGTGCCTCTATACCAATCAGCTACATCATCTCTCCTCATCTGAGGAGGCACCACGGTTATAAAGTGGTCTTCTAACACACCTTCTCTGCGCCAGTTCTTCCTTATGTGTTCAATTAGAGACTGGGACTTATACTGAACTAAAACATAGATAGAGTAAATTTCTGAATTCACAAAATTACTTAAAACAAAATCAATAATTCTGTATTTACCTCCAAAAGGAACCGAAGGCTTACTTCTCTCCAAAGTCAAAGGATAAAGCCTTTCTCCCTTGCCCCCAGCCATCACCATAGCTAAAACTTTATTTTCCATCTTACGATTTACGTTCTACGCTAAACGATACTTAAACCGCAACCGAAACCCTTTTACGAAACCAAGTTTAAAAGGCGTAACTTGACACTTTCTTTTGAAAATAAAATGTCAAGTTACAAGGGCACTTAGAAAAAATATAACAAAATTTATTGCTATAGCAATTAAAATTGTTAACATTTGTTTTGGGCTAAAGGTTTTCTTATCAAAAGTATGTTCTTCTTTCCGGCTAAAATTCTATATCAAATCTTAAATATTCCTTCTTCTTATTAAAGGTTTATTCATTGAAAATTGAAAATTGAAAATTTACATAGCCGCAACCGCTTTACGAAACCGAGTTAAATAACCTTATCTCTCTATAATAGCTTCTAATCTATGCTTTACTGCTCTTACTCCTAAGTATTCTGCCTCGGTTATTACTTCATAAACATCCGAACGAGTAGTAATAAAAGGACAAATTAATTTAAAATTATTAATCTTCTGAAACTCAGTGGAGCCTAAAGCGCTGGTTTCTAACAAATCTCCTATACCAAGTCTACGTTTGCTTCTTTCTCCAAAAGGCCTCTGAGAAATTATATCAGAATTAGAGGGTAATAGAAGAGCTAAAATCTCTTTTTTTGCTGTATTTATATTTATCTTTCCTCTTGCTATAAATTTTGGCTCCAATATAAAGTTTATAATCTTAAGAGGTGTGTCTTCTTCATTTCTTATTTTAATTTCTAAACTACCTTCAGACCCAATCTCAATATTTCCGTAATAAACACAACCTTTATGAAAATAAAAAGGGCCTAAATAGTCAAAAGTTTCTGCCTCTTTAGTCCGTACTGCTATACTTACAGAAGAGCCGTTTTCCTGTGCTAAAATTTTAAGAAAATAACTCCCTTGAAGGATATTAGAAAATCTCCACAGCCCCCATTCCCCTTTGTGAGAAGAAAAAAAACCGTCATCTTCCTCTTTAAAATTGCCCTCTACAAAAGAAGATATCCCTAAAGGTTTCACAAAAGAAGTAAATCTATCTGAAAGTAAAGCTATATCTCTTAAACTAAATCTTTTCCAGGGAAACCCGGAAGGAATTTTCTCGGCATAACCAATATTTATAAGAGGCTGATTTAAAACGACTTGTTCTCTTACATTATGATAAAAAACCTCCAGGGTCTGGGGGTCAATCTCCTTTATTCCAGAATTATCATTATGCTCTGAGGGTGTAGCTTTTGCCTCGGCTTCAGAAAAAAACCAGCCATCAAATACTCCGTCTTTATCAACATCAGTAAAAAGAGTGGGGTCTGAGCGCTCTAAACTTACATAATTTTTTATCTGAGAAGAGGTATATTCTACTATATCTACGATTTCTCCCTGAGGATTCTTTAAAACAATAGTAGCTGAGCTGTTAGGAATAATATCATCACATCCCTCTATCTTACCACTAAACTCAAGCTGAACTGCTTTTGTTCCCCAGCTCTCCTGGAAAGAAATCCCATTACCTTTTAAATAAGAAGGAGGGCTTCTGTCGTCTTTATCTATAGCCAAAATTAAATGTTCATAAGGTCTAATTACTGTGCCTTGAGGGATAATCGCCGGCCAGCCTAAGACCGCCCCTTCTTCCTGAGTTAACCCTATACTGAAATTGCCTATATCTATCTCTTTAGGAGCAATATTTAGAATTTCGATGAACTCGGCATCCGGCTCTTGAGAAACAATGATTTTTTTAAAAGTAGAAACTTCGGTAAGAGAATTATTCTGAATCTTTATTAATAAATCTCCATCTATATATACCGGATAAGGAAAAACCATACCATCCCTAACTCCTTTTAAAGATTTTCCGGAAATAACCACGTCTCCAATATAACCACCTGCTATATTAGCAAAAAATTTTATATAAAAATAACCTCTTCTTCCTACTGAAAAAACCCATCTTCCCTCGCCCTTAAGTCCACTGGCTAAATCTTTATTCTCATAATATCCACTCCTCCAGACCCAGCTTCCTCCAGGATTTTGAGACTCCTCTACCAGAAATTCCAAACAAGGCTTGACCATAACCTCGTTTATCACTAAAGATTCTCTTCCTCTTAGAGAAGTATGAAGCAAGCCTTCTCTATTTTCAGGACTTACAACCTCTATGTATTCCAAGGCACAATCTCTATCTTCAAAGGGTTTTATACTAAATTCTAATTCACCTCCCTCTACTCTAACCGGTAAATACAAACCCTCTCCATTGTAAACATCACAATCTTCTATATCCTGAACTGAAACATAACCTATGCCTAAATCCTCAAAAGGAGAATAAAAAAAGCAAAAATATTCTCCATCGGGAATATTCAGGTTTTGAAGTCTAAAAGTAGAAGGGGCTCCTCCCTTAGGGGCGTAAAAATAATTCCCAATCTTTCTAAAACTTCCTCCTGAAGAAGAAGCAGGCTTTATCCTCTTATAAAACTTATCTAAAACAGTCTGAGATAAATCTTTATCCTGAAAATCAATAAAGTTAGCTGCTTTTTGAAAAGGAAGTCTTACTCCTGAATTTAAAAAACCCATAAGAATATCCTGAGGAGAAGCAGATAAAGCAATTCTTCTTCTTCCAAAACTATCTAATTCCTTATCTTTAGAATAGACTGTAAAATAATTCCTGAATCTTAAACCTGAAGGTAAGGATAAAAACTCCAGAGCCTCCTCAGGGGCTAAAAATAATCTATCATCACCAAAACCTTCCTCATCTGGTTCATCTACTCCCTCATCTTCTTCATCAACAGCTCCGTCTAAATCATTATCAATCCCATTAGAAATTAATATTAAATTATCAGAATCATCATCGTAATCTTTCAACCCTGGCTTCCCATCCGGACCCCGCCTTAGCTCTATTAAAGAAGCTCTTTTAGAAATTCCCAGGAAAGAAAAGAGAGAATTTATATTAAGTTCAGAAAAGTCTAAGCCATAGCGGAAAGAGCCTTCTCCACAATAATTCAAATTAAGCTTGGAAGCCTCATCTAAAATCTGAACACCAAATCGGCCGTAAAGCTTCCCTGTAGAGTCTTTAACTTCAAAGTATCTACTTTCTTTTACCCCATCCTT
Organism: Candidatus Duberdicusella sinuisediminis; assembly: GCA_003644445.1. Classification (GTDB taxonomy): domain Bacteria; phylum Omnitrophota; class Gorgyraeia; order Duberdicusellales; family Duberdicusellaceae; genus Duberdicusella; species Duberdicusella sinuisediminis. The sequence goes on from QNCG01000018.1 coordinate 10,596, forward strand.
ATCTAAATCTAAATCTTCACCTTTTAGCTGAGTATAAAAAAGCTCTTCAAGACTATCCGAAAAATTTTCTTTTTTATCTTGGCTTAGGAGTTCTCTGCCTAAAGTCAAGCCTGCCTCTGCTAAATACTGAGCTTTAACATTATCCAAGTAGGTGCGGGAATATCTTACCTCATAGAGACTTAAAAGAAGAAGAGAAAACCCAATAATAGCAAGAACAGAAAGAATAGCTACAGTAATAAGAAGTGCTTGAGCCTTCCTAATCACTTTTTTCCTCAAAAGGTAAGTAAGTAATAAATTCTTCTGAGAGTTTAGGGGCACCTGAAGAATTAGATTTTATTTTCAGGATAAATTTTTTTAAATTCACTCCTTCTAAGACCTCCTCCTCCCCTAAGGAAATCTGCCAATCGAAATTCCCCTCTCTCCCCTCTGCCTCTTCAGCTATATTATAAGTCTTTAACTCCTCTAACTTCTTCTTTGATAGGAAAGCGGTCTCCATTAATACTTTTGATAATCTAAGCTGTCTCAGAGCCAGAGGAAACATATAGAAAACAGAGAGAAGGCCTCCAGCCAAGATAGCTATAGCAATCAAAACCTCAATAAGAGTAAACCCCGCACCACGGCTTAACCCCGGCCTTTCCTTGAAAGGGCAGGGTGGCTTTTGGGTACTACCTTTCAGGATTTTTCCATTCATCTGCAGGCTTACACCTGTGACTTTCTGGTGGTGCAGGGTAAAACTCCCCTGACTCTTAAATCCTATCTTCCCTATCCTCATCTCCAGCAATAAGGTCTTAAGTAAATAGGCCAGGACAACCTCTCTAAGGATAAACCCTTAACGAATTAAACTCCCCATAGAAAATATAGGAAAGAATAAACCAACTACGATAAAGCCTACCACTACACCCATAAATATAATTAGAAGAGGCTCAAGCAAAGAAATAATTCCCGATAAAGAAGCGCTAATATCCTCCTCATAATCCTGAGCTATTTCTAAAAATACTGAAGAAAGTCTTCCCGAATCTTCGGCCACTCCTACAATCTTAACTAAAGAACCCGGGAAAATCCTTGCTTCTTCCATACTTTCAGAAAGGCTACTACCGGTTTCAATCTTCTCTATTAAAAAATCTATAGACTCTTTAAGAAGAGGGTCTACTACCACTTCTTTAGTAGCTAATAAAGATTTGACTAAAGGGACCCCTGAAGAAAGCATTACTCCCAAGGAATGAGAAAACCTCTCAATTGCTATATCTTTTAAAAACTTCCCTATTATAGGAAGTTTCCATCTATAAATATTAATCTTATAAGCTCCAGCAGGAGTTCTTTTAATTAAATTATAACCAACTACTATAAGCACTAGTAAAAGAATAAAAAGATAACCCCACCTGCCTAAAAACTTAGAAGTATTTATCAAAAATAAAGTAACTGGCGGCAACTCTCCTCCTAAGTCTTTAAATATATTAGTTAAAGTAGGAACGACAAAAATCATTAAAACTGCCAATATTATAACCGCAGTCACTAAAATAAGTATTGGGTACATTAAAGAAGTGATTATCTTCTGCTTAAGCCTCCGACTGCGTTGAAGAAAATCCGAAAGCTCCCGAAGAGCAGGTGCTAATTTCCCGCTAATTTCTCCTGCCTTTACCATATTTATATAAATTTGGGGAAAAATATTTTTGTGATGCTCTAAAGCTTCCGAAAGAAATGCACCTTCTTGAATATCTTCAATTAATCTTTTAGTTACTTTCTTAATTCGTGAAGGTCCCATCTGCTCATAAAGAGTCTCTAAACTCTTTAATATAGGTATACCTGACTTCATAAGCATAGAAAAGCTTCTGGTAAAATCTATCACATCTCTTCTCATCTTCCTACAGGAATATTTATTAGTTCCTGATAATTCTCTCTACGGCCTTTATAACTTAAAGTAAGTTCTACTTTGACTGCTAAAGGTAACTCTTTATAAGAACTTTTCCATTTTTCTCCATCAAAAAAACTAAAGTTCAGACTCTCTATATTGGAACTTAATACCTCCCCTTTATCAAAAGTATCGAAGTTAAAATCACATTTTGACTTCCTTCTTATTAAACTCTTTTTTTCAGGAAGAAAAATATAACCTATCTCTTTAAGTCCTTCAGAATCAGGATAGACAAAAAATAAAGAATATTTATCTCCTTTAAATATTTCTCCTTCCCCAAGGATAATCTCTTCATTTGCTCTTAGGGCAGAAGAAAGCTCTCTGGAGATTACCCAAAACACCCTCTTTAAGCTCTGGCATCTCTGAGCTAAAACTTGAGCCTCTTGATAAGAAAGAAGGGCGCCTCTAAAAATTGTTCCTACAATAGTTATCACCGCAACAAAAATCCCTATAGCAATTAGAATCTCTATTAAGGTAAAACTAATCTTTTTCAGAAAAATACTCATAACTATCATATAACATATAACTTTCAAAAGATTCTGTCAAGTTACCGCCCTAACTTGACATTTTATTTTGAAAAGATTTTGTCAAGTTAGCCTATTTTCTCCTAAAGAAAAGTATTTTTTGGAATTTTTCTATAAAGATCTCTTCTCTCACAGTCCAGGTCCATTGGGCAGGGGTAGGGTCTTCCTCACATAGAGAAATTAACCCATCTCCATCTATATCTAAGCCAGCTTTGACTTTGAATAAGTGAACTCCTAGGCCTAAATCAGAAAAACTCACACTTTTTTTCTTCTCCCAGGGAGACCACTCAGAACCATCTAAGGAGTAACTAAACAAACACCCTTCATAAGAAGCCTGATAATAAAATGTAGCTTCTTTCTCAGGAGTTAAACTGGGAGGTGCGCTTATTATTCGAGTATCAGGAGTCAATACTACTAACTCAATATCATCAGAGAATACAGAAGATACATTCCCTGCATAATCTTCAAATTTAATATAAACTGTTTTCCTGCCAGATATATCCGGCTCTTTCAGAAGCCAATTCTCTATTAAAGCCCTGAACTCAAAAGGATTATTCATCTCGGTATCAAAAACACCATCATTAGATATGTAGATATACTTTATTCCACTTACCTCATCTGAAGCGGTAATCTTGAGAGTAACATAAGAAGAATTAGTTACAGGGTCATCATTATTTATCACCACACTACCCTGAGGAGGATGGGTATCTACGATAAAGCTCCAGGCTTTACTAGCCTGGCTTCCTACATTGTCCTCTACCTTTATTAAAACTGTATTCTCTCCATCTGGCAAATCTCCCTTATAGGAATAAATATTTTTATCCTCATCAAACTCTCCAGAAACCTTTTCTCCATTCAGGAAAAACTGTAAACTACTTAAGTTGAGACCTGAATGTAAATCTTCTACCTTACAACTTACTTCCACAAAACTCCGGGAAATAAGCTCTGAAGAAGCTGGGGTTAACTCAGTTATAGAAGGAGAACTGGTATCTACCCAAATCTCAAAGCTTAGAGGTTTTCCCCAAGTCTCTCCTCCTACATAAGGGGCTATATAAAAGGTATGTTTTCCATCAGAGAGACTATCCTGAGAATACTGATAAAAAGGAAACTCTGTATCTACCTCCTTATCAGGAGGGCTATCTAAAGAGAAGCTAAAACCTTTTATTAAAGTAGGTGGGCTAATAAGCACCGTCCAGTAAAAATAAGGGTCATTATCTCTCTGCCATACTGAAGGAGGAATCTCAAAGCCACTTAGATGAGTTCTTGCTCCAAGTTCAGCTATCTCATAGATTACTTCTCCCTCTAAGTGAGGCCAGTAATAACTCCAGCCAAAATTAATTATTCGCTGAGTACTTGCAACTTCTATAGGCACTGAAAGCTGTTCTCCGATAACAAAGTAAGTAAGATAAACCCGACCAGATGAAGGAAAACCCAGACTGGTGCCTCCATTTATAAACTCAATCTCATAATTAGAAGAGGAAGCTTGCTCAGCATAAACCCCTGATACAATAGAAGATAAAGAATAAAGGATAAAGGATAAAATAATAATTTGAAATTTGAAATTTGAAATTTGAAATTTATTACTCATCCCCCAATACTCTTAAAACTTCCTGAAGAGAGGTCTTAGCTTCTACTATTTTGGAGAAGCCATCTTCTCTCAGAGTTCTAAATCCTTTCTTCCGAGCATAAACTCTAATCTCATCTGAAGAGGCTTTCTCCACAATTAAATTGTCAAAACTTGAGTCAAGCTCTAATACCTCAAATATAGCTACTCTGCCCTTAAAACCTGTCCGGCTACATTCCTGACATCCTGAAGGTTCAAAAATACCCACCCGTTCATCAGAAGGTAAGGGTTCTAATCCCAGAGATTTCCTTAATTGACTCAGAGATATTTTTCTTTCTCTTTTACAGTTAGAACATAAAACCCTCACTAATCTCTGAGCTATAACCCCTTTTAAAGAAGAAGCCACCAAAAATGGTTCAAGGCCCATATCTATAAGTCTCGTTACTGCTGAAGGGGCATCGTTAGTATGAAGAGTTGATAAAACTAAGTGTCCGGTTAGACTTGCCTGAATAGCAATCTGAGCTGTCTCTCTATCTCTAATCTCGCCTACCATTACAATATCGGGGTCATGCCTTAAGATTGAACGCAGTCCGGAAGCAAAAGTAAGCCCTACGGAAGGATTTATCTGAATCTGTTTAGCAAAATCTAAATGATATTCTACAGGGTCTTCAATAGTAATTATGTTTTTTTCCACACTTCTTATCTCTAAAAGGGAGGCGTATAGAGTGGTCGATTTTCCTGAACCGGTAGGCCCGGTAACCAAGATTATTCCTGCGGTCTGTCTTAAAAGGTGTTTATATTTGGTTAAGTTTTCCTTAGAAAAACCCAACTCCTCAAGGGAAAACAAACCTTTCTCTCTCTCTAAAAGCCTTAAAACAATGCTCTCTCCTTCTACTAAAGGAATAACTGAGATTCTCACATCAATAGACCGGCCAGAAACCTGAACCTGAAATCCTCCATCCTGAGGCCGTCTCCTCTCAGCAATATCCAAGTTTGCCATAATTTTCAACCGGGCAATTATAGCATTATAAAGATAAAGAGGAGGAGCTTTAAAAGGGTGAAGAACCCCATCAATCCTGAATCGGATACTTACCTTATCTTTTCCCGGCTCAATATGGATATCCGAGGCTCTTAAATTCACTGCTTCAGCAATCAATAAGTCTACCAGCTTTACTACCGAAGGTTTCTCTTCCTCAGGCTTTACTTCTTCTAATCGGGTCTCTTGCGAAGAAGCAAAGAATGTCTTAATAAACGAATCTAAACTGTCCTTATTAACAAGGTATGACTTAATAAACAACCCGCTATGAAATCGCAACTCTTCTAAGGGCTCCAGTTTGAAAGGGTCGGATAAGCCCACTTTCAAAATATTTCCTTCTCGCTGAAGAGGAATGATTCTAAATTTAGTTATAAACTCCTGAGGAACCAATTCTAAAACCTCCTTACTGGGAATAAAATCTTTTAAGGGAAAAATCTCTATATGAAGTTTACTCGATAAAAAATTTATTAAAGTTTCTTCATCCATAAGCCCTAAGGTTCTTATAGAATCGGCTAAAGTAGCCTGGCTTCTCTCCTTTTCTATCTCTAAAGTTATCGCCTGCTCCTGAGTGATAAGACCTTCAGAAACTAAACTCTTAACCAGAGAATCTCTCAACTCCCTTTTTTCTAATTCCATTACCCTTACTCCCCTTTCTTCCTTACCTTAATTAATAGTTATTTTTCAAATTTATAAAATTTAATGACTTCTGCTAATCTTCCTCATGCTTAATTCTAAGGCTTTTATCTTCTCTCTCAAAATTGCGTTCTCTTTTTCCAGTTTCTCCAATCTTCTCTGCCAATCTCTCATTACTTCTAACAGATAAATAGGAACTTTTTCATACTTAACACCATCAGGTTGACCTTTTTCATTATAGATTACTAAACTCTTAAGACCTACTTTATCCAGTTCCTCAGCAATATAGCCTATATCTCTCTGGTTGCTTACTTTATCAATAAACGATTTAGGGCGAGCCTTAAATATCTTATAAAAATCTTCTTTTAAAGGTTTTATATTCTTTTTATATCGTTTAGAAGAGGACTCATAATAGAAATTGCCAGTTGCTGTATCATATCGTAAATAGTTATAAGAAGCTGTAGCTGTAAGCCCTACCACTACTAATTTTGTGCCCGGAGAAGTAGTGCCTATGCCAACGTTGCCTTCAATTATTGCATTATCTGCCCCCGGATCTGTAGCCGCATAAACATCTCCCAAGGCGAGTCCTCCTGTACCATACAGCTTCATTTTATATTCGGCGTCTGTAGTGTCATAAAATCCCCAACCAGTATCTGCTCTCAATTGCATAAAGTCACCACTGCTATATAAAAATACAGAACCATTACTATCTGCTAATTCAATACCACCGTATGAATCTCCACTCTCAAACTTGGCCAACACATTATCTGTAGAATGGTATACATGAAACTGTTTACCCGGCGTTGTCGTCCCAATGCCGACGTTGCCGGCAGTATCCATAACAGCTTTAACGCTATTATCCGATTGAAAGATAATCTCACCTGTGCCCGCCGCATCTAAAATTAAGTCTGCATTGTCTGAACTTCTGATTTCTCCTGCTTCAGGAGTAACATTATACGCATTACCTAATGTAATTCCTTGAATATAAGCATGTGTAGGGGATTGGGTTGTATCCAAAAGTGCAATTCCTCTATCAGAGATAATTCTGGCAAAAGCTTCACCTGTAACTCCATCTATTTGCAATCGCCCTTCTACAATATGCAGTTTTTCGCTCGGACTTGTCGTCCCAATGCCGACAAGGCCGGCATCGTCTACATACACTCCTTCATTTCCTCCGTCTCCACTCAACCAGCCTCCATTTAAAGCAATATTTCCTCCAGAGATAGCTAACTTCGCATTTGGA
>QNCG01000019.1 GCA_003644445.1 Candidatus Duberdicusella sinuisediminis
AACACTTTAGATAGTGATTTTTTATACTACTCTCCTGAGCATAAAGAGGCTTTATCCCGGATGGTTTATGTGGTAAGAGAGCATAAGAGTGGTTTTTTTTTAGTTGGAGACTACGGCACAGGCAAGACTTTTTTAACCAGAGCCTTGATAAAAGAACTTCCTTCAACTGAGTTTAAGTTTGCTCTAATATCAAACCCCCGCTTGGATGCTTTAGAGTTAATAGGAGAGATAATTTATCAGCTGAGTGGTTCTTTTCTTTCTCCTAAGGAAGTGAGTAAACCAGAGCTTCTTCATACTTTTTCTCAGATAGTTGAAGAAAATTACTATAAACAAGGTTTATATTTAGCAATAATCATTGATGAGGCTCAAACAGTAGAAGAGACTGAACTCTTAGAGGAATTAAGACTTTTACTTAATCTTCAGACAGATACTAATCTTTTTTCTCTGCTTTTATTGGGTCAGCTTTCTTTTTTAGAGAAGATAGAGAAACTACCTTCACTTAAGCAGAGGCTTTCTATCCGTTTTCATCTTCATCCCTTAGATGAAGTTAATACCCGAAATTATATTGAACATAGACTGAAAGTAGCCGGTCAAGATAAGAAGATATTTACTGATTCTGCTTATAAAGAGATTTATTCTTTTTCTAAGGGAATACCTCTGCAGATAAATAATATTTGTGATTTAGCCTTACTTTCAGGATTTATTAAGCAGGTTAAAGTTATTGATAAAGATATAGTCTTTCAGGCAGAAAAAGATTTAGAGGGAACTTTCTCTTTTAAAGAGGAAGGAAATAATGATTGACTTTTCCCAGATTCCTAAAGAAGAGGACAAAGATAAAAAATCTTCTCAAGAGAAGAAATCTGAGAATTCTATAAGTTTTTCCTCTTTTCCTCACCAAAAGGCTTCTTCTGGAGAAGGAATTAGTTTTTCTAAGAAAGAGGTGATAACTCAGGCTTCTTTCTCAGAGAAAGAACTTCTTAAAGCTAAGGAGCCTTACCAGCAGGCTTTAGCTATAGCCGAAAAAATTATTAGAGGCTCTTTTACTTCTTCGGAGCTGGAGGAAGCCAAGAAAATAGTAGAAGTTTTTATAGACTTTACCGAAAAAGGAGAGCAGGAATTATTGAGTTTTGTCTTTTCTCCCTATACCCCTTCAGTCCATTATCTTTCTCTAAGTTTGGTAAACGTTTGTATTCTTTCTTTAGAAGTGGGTTGGTGGTTAGGGTTAGAAAAGGAATCTCTTTTTAAGTTGGGTTTAGCTTCTCTTCTCCACGATATAGGAATGAGCTATTTTTTAGAATTAGTAGATAAACCGAGAAAAATAACTATTTCTGAATACCAGGCTATAAAAACTCATCCTGAGAAAGGCAAAAGTATCCTTAAAAAAAATATTCAGGATATAGACGAAGAAGTCTTATTAGCTATAGAAGAAGAACACGAAAGACTTGACGGCTCAGGGTACCCTCGGGGTTTAAAAGAGAGTGAAATTATAGAGTTGGCTGAAATAGTTGGGTTTATTGATGTTTATGAAGCTTTAACCCACAAAAGACCCTATCGCCAAGCCCTTCCTCCTACTGGGGCTATAAAAGTAATCCTTTCTAAGAAGAAGAGTTTTAGTTATAAGGTAGGCCGGGCCTTCTTAGAGAGGATAGGTCTATATCCTAAAGGAACTCTGGTAGAGTTAAATACTAAAGAAGTAGGTTATGTTTCTAAACACAACCCTAAGACTCCCACTTCTCCCTGGGTGAGAGTGCTTTTTGATTCTCAAGGAGAGAAGCTGAGTAAAATAAAGGAGATAGATTTGAGTAAGTCTCCAGGAGTCTATATTGTAAAAAGCAAGATTTAAATGTTTAAGAGATTCTCTATAATTATAGGGTGTATTTTACTCTTAGGAATTGGGGGAGTTTGGGTATATTTTCAAATAAAATTAGAGAATTTAAGGGAGGAGAAATCTAAGTTATTGAGTAAGGTAGCCTCTGCTGATGAAGAAATTTCTGAACTTAGGTCTTCTTTAAAAGACAAAGAGGCAGAACTTATAAAGATAAGGAAGGAATTAGAGAGTTTAAGTTATCCTCAGAGACTCAAAAAAGCTCTTTCTGCTTCTCAGGAGATGATTAATCAGTTAAGTGCAGAAATAAATTCTCTTAAAGAAGAGGTTAACTCTTTGAGAGAGGAGAAAATTTCCTGGCAAAATCGGGCTAATATAAATGCCAAAGAGGTAAGACGCCTCTTAGGAGAACTTCAAGAGGCTAAGAAGAAAATAGCTCAGTTAGAAAGCAGCCAGGTTTTATCTCAGCCCAGTTCAATTTCTCTTTCTGAAAGGTCAGAAAGAGAAGGACAAAAGATTAAAGATTTAAGGATAAAATTTGCTGAACTTAAAAAAGATTATCGAGATTTATTGAAAGAGAGAAACTTTCTAAGAAAGAATATAGAAAGGTATCAGAAGGAGTTGAGCCAAAAAAAGCCCTCTAAACATTGGCAAGAAAGAATAGAGGAACTTAAAGATTTATTAAAAGAAAGAGAACGAGAAAGGAGAGATTTAGAAAAAAAGCTTTCTGAACTTAAGAGAGGGAAAGAAGGGTTAAGTAAGAAATTAGAAGAGCAGTCTAAGGAGATTAAAGAACTTTCTCTTCTTAATGAAAACCTTCAAAAACAGATAGTCAACTTAACTTCCCAATTGAGTGAGAAGTCTAAAGAATACTATGCTCTTCAAAATAAGTTAACTCAGCCAAAAATAGACGAGAATGATTTGGCAGAACTCCAGGAGAGAATTAAAATTCAAAGAGAAAGGTTAAAGACCGTCAGTTATCTTTATAATCGTTTAAAAGACCAACTTAAACAGCTTTCCGATATCCTTTATACTAAAGATTCAGAATTAGAAAAGAAAGATAAAGAGATAGCTCGCCTTAAAGACGAAATTTCTTACTTAAAGATTAAAGCCGAGAATTTAGAGGAAGCTTTTAAAGCTAGTGAAGAAAATCAAAAGAAGATTTTAGACAGGCTCAAGCAGGTTAGCAGTCTTAATAATACTCTTCAAGAAAAATTAGGGGAAGTTTCGGGACTTTTAGGAGAAGAGCTTTCTTCAAAAAAGGTTTCTCTAGAAGGAGAGAGTTCAAAAAGTCTAACTTCCCCAGAAGAAAACCTTAATGAGCTTAGAAAAAAAGTTGAGGTTATTCTTCGTTCAATCCAGAGTCCAGATTCTTCAGGAGAAGATTCTGAGTAATGGTAATAGATAAAAGATTTTTTTGTTTATTTTTAATTTTAATACTTATTGGCAGTTTAGGCTGGGCTGAGAGTTTAGAAGAGAGGGCCCGCCAGCATTATAAGGTAGGAAATATCTACTATGAGCATGGTTTATGCCAGGAAGCTGAAAGGGAATTTAGAAAAGCCTTAGAGCTTCTTGAGAAAAAAGAGAAATTGCCCCGGGGTATTAAAGAGGAAGAGATAGTTAAAGAACAAGAAGGTCCCCAATATGTTGTCGGGATAGGCGATATTCTTTCTATCTCAGTTTGGGAAAATCCTGATTTGACTCAAGATGTGATAGTAAGACCTGACGGCAAGATTTCTTTTCCTCTTATTGATGAGGTTCAGGCAGCCGGACTCACTATCTCAGAATTGGACAGGAGAATAACCAATAAGCTTAAGGAATACATACGCTTTCCTGATGTTTCTATATCTTTAAAGAAGATGGGGGGAAGAAAAGTAATTATCCTAGGTCAGGTGAGATCTCCAGGAGTTTATTCTCTTAGTGGAAGTTGTACTCTTTTAGAAGCAATAGCTTTAGCTGGGGGGTTTACTAATGATGCTGTGACTTCTTCAGTAATAGTTATTAAGGGTGGTTTAGCTAACCCTAAGGCTGAAAGAATAAACTTAGCCAGAGCTATCCGTAAGCCTCAAAGTAAGCAGAACATTGTTTTAGAATCTGAGGATATCATATTTGTTCCTAAAAAATTTATAGCCAATTTAAACTATTTTCTTAAGCAGATACTTGATCCTATTTCTCGAGGTATTTATACTGCTACTGAATTCAAAAACTGGTAAATAAAATATTATTGACACCAATTTTAGAATATGTTAATTTAATAAAAAGAATGAAGAATTATTTTATATTGAGTCTTTTTTTTCTGATTTTCTTCTCGGGAGAAGCTGTTAGTTCTTCTCCAGTTAAAGAGCAGGCTAAGATTTATCGAGAAGAAGGTTATCGACTACAAAAAGTAGGAGATTTGGAAGGAGCTCTTTCTTATTATTTAAAAGCTGTCCAGATAGACCCTCTTAATAAAGAGGCTTATAATGATTTAGGGGTTGTATATGAAGCAATGGGAGATTTAGACAAAGCTGAGCAGATGTATTTAAAGGCAATAGAAATAGATTCTGATTATCTTCCTCCTTATGCTAACTTAGGATTCCTTTATGAGAAAAAGAATCATCTTCTTAAAGCTATTTTTTACTGGAAAGAGAGATATAATCGAGGCAAAAAAGGAGAGTATTGGACAGAGACAGCTTATAAGCATCTTTTAAAATTAGGAGTAGACCCAAAGTTAGAAGAGGAGAGGAGAGAAAGGAGGAGGCGTCTTATAAGATTACAACAGGCTAAGGTTCATTTTAACTTAGGGTTTAAAGCCTTAGGGAAGGGTTTATATAAAAAAGCAGAAGAGGAATTTAAAACTGTAATAGATTTAAATCCCGAAGATGAGATGCTTTTAGAAGATGCTAAGAGGTATTACGAGATTTTAAGGAGTTGGTGAGATTAGATAGATTCATCCGACGTTTCAATAATACACTCGCTTTTATTTCCCTGAAATTCCAGAGAAATCTTTATTCAAAATTCTATTGATAATCCACCTTAATTTTGTAGCTTAGGAAGAAGAAAGTTAAATTAATATAGGATTTTGACCCTCCATCTATTTTTAAAAATTCTGTGAAGGAGAGAGAATTTTCTTCAGATACTACTTTATATCTTATAGATGGGAGTAGCTTCTCTTATCGGGCTTTTTTTGCTATAAGAGGTTTAGCCAATTCTAAAGGACTTCCTACAGGAGCAATCTTTGGATTCTTGAACACTTTGAGGAAAATTATAAAAGAATTTCAGCCTAAATACTTAGGAGTATGTTTCGATGTTTCTAGGAGAACTTTTCGCCAAGCTAAATTTGAAGATTATAAAATTAGTCGGCCACCTGTGCCTAACGAATTTAAACTGCAGATTCCTTGGATAAAAGAGATAATCAAACATTTATCTATTCCTATAGCTGAACTGGAGGGCTATGAAGCTGATGATTTAATCGCTACCTTGGCTGAAAGAGCAAAGGAGGCTAATTTTAAGTGTTTAATATTTAGTTCTGATAAAGATATTTTTCAGATTATAGAAGATAGAATTATTATGGTCTACAATCCTAATAAAGATATTTTATATGACGAAGAGAAAGTGATAGAGGTTTTTGGTGTAAAGCCAAGAAATATTCCTGATTTTTTAGCTCTCTGTGGAGACTCTATAGATGATATCCCGGGAGTAAAAGGGATAGGTCCTAAAAATGCCAGTTTTCTTATTAGAAACTTTGAAACTATTGAAAATCTTCTAAAGAATATAGATTCTCTTCCTAAAGAGTCCTTAAAGAGGGCGATTTTAGATTCTCAGGAGGCAATGCTTTTGAGTAAAGATTTAGCTTTATTGAGGAGGGATGTGCCTCTAAATTTAGATATTAAAGACCTTAAAATAGGAGAACCTGACTATCCTCAACTTCAGAGGCTATGTCGAGAGTTGGAATTCAAATCTTTACTTGAAGAGTTCTCGGTAGAGTCTCCCCACAAGAGAGAAGAAGTACTTTTAAAAGAACTCCCTGCTGGAGTTATCCTTAAAATAAAAGAGGATAAGAAGTTAATATTTTATTTAGGAGAAGATTCAATCTTTATTTATTATTCGGGAGAGGTTTACCTCCTTAGAGAAATAGATAGAATTAAAGAAATTTTAGAAAATCCTCAAATAGAGAAGGTTTCCTTTGACTTAAAGAGAGTTATTTTGAAGCTAAATTCTTTTAATATAAAGGTTAAGCCTCCTTATTTTGATGTGATGGTCGCTGGATATCTTCTTAAGTCTTATTTACAAGAGTTGAGTTTGGAAAATCTTATCTGGGAATTTTTAGGAAAGAATTTTTTTCAAATAGGAGAAGCTCAAAGAGTCCAATTTATAGTTCAGCTTTATTCTTTATTTAAAGAAAGACTCAAAGAAGAATCTTTACAAAGCCTCTTTTCCGACATAGAGATGCCTCTTATTGAAGTTTTAGCCTGGATGGAGGGCCACCCTCTAAAAATTAACTTAGATTATCTTAAAGAAATATCCGCTTCTCTTAAGGAAAGACGAACTTTTTTAGAAAAAGAGATTTACAGCTTAGCTAATATAAAGTTTAATCTCAATTCTCCTAAACAGCTTGCTAATGTTCTCTTTAATAGACTTTCTCTAAAACCTGTTAAGAAGACAAAGACTGGTTTTTCTACAAATGAAGACTCTTTAAATAAATTGAGGAGGGAACATCCCATAGTGGAGAAGATTTTAGAATATAGAAAGCTTACTAAACTTCTTTCTACTTATATAGGCCCCTTCATAAATCAAATAAAACAACAGGGGAGAATCTATCCTCAATTCAGTCAGGTAGGCACTGCTACCGGGAGGTTAGTTTCTTTTTCTCCTAATCTTCAGAATATCCCTATTAAAGGAGAAGAGGCAAAAAAGATAAGAGGAGCCTTTGTCTCTTCTTTTAAAGAAGGGTTAATTTTGAGCGCAGACTATTCCCAGATAGAGTTAAGGGTTTTAGCTCATATTTCCCAGGATCCCCAACTTATCCAGGCTTTCCACAGAGATAAGGATATTCATAGATTTACTGCTTCTTTACTTTTTTCTAAACCTCCTGAGGAGATTTCTCCTCAGGAAAGAGAATTTGCCAAGAGAATTAACTTTGGGATAGTTTATGGAATGAGCCCTTATGGATTATCTAAAGAATTAGGAGTTTCTTTAGAGGAAGCCCAAATGTTTATTTCTGAGTATTTTTTGCGTTATCCTAAGGTTGAGGAGTATATTAAGAAGGTAATTGAAGAAGCTAAAACTTACAAGTATGTTAAGACTCTTTTTGGTCGGAGAAGGTATTTAGAAAATATAGATAGTCCTAATACTTCTCTCCGGGAATATGCTTTTCGTCAGGCAGTAAATTCACCTATTCAGGGCACAGCTGCTGACATTATAAAATTAGCAATGATAAAAATTTTTAAAGAATTTAAAGAAAGGCAGATTAAGTCTTATCTATTAATCCAGATTCACGATGAACTTGTTTTTGATGTTCAAAGACAAGAATTAGACTTAGTTTCTTCTTTAGTAAGGAAGATAATGGAGGAGGTAGTTATTTTAGATGTCCCTTTAAGGGTAAATATTCACTGGGGTCAAAGCTGGTTAGAAGCTACTAAGTAAAAGTAAGGAGGTCTTAAGGATGAAGGCAGTTATTTTTTCTTCAGAAGTTTTTCCCTTTGCTAAGACTGGAGGCTTAGCCGATGTAACCGGAGCTTTACCTTTGGGTTTAGAAGAGGTGGGCTTAGAAGTGAAAGTATTTATGCCTCTCTATAAAAATATAAAGCCTCAAGCTATTAATGAGGAATTCGGTGTTTCTAAAATTGGTAAGAATATAGAGGTAATATTTATAAGAAACGACGATTATTATCTGCGAGATTATCTTTACAACACACCTTCCGGAGATTATCCTGATAATTTAGAAAGGTTTAGTTTTTTCTGTAGAAAATCTCTAGAGGTTCTTAAAAAGATAGAATTTCAACCTCAAATTTTACACTGTAATGATTGGCAAACTGCCCTTATCCCTTTATACCTGGAAGTCTTAAAGAATAATGAACCCTTTTTTAGAAATTCTAAGACTCTGCTTACTATCCATAACCTGGCTTATCAGGGAATATTCCCTTTAGATAAATTTAAACTTCTCAACCTTCCTCAGGATTATCAGGAGGTTTTAGAGATTTATTCTCAACTTAACTTTCTTAAGGCCGGCATTGTTAAAGCTGACTGGGTAAATACAGTAAGCCCCACTTATAGTCAAGAGATTCAGGCCAAGGAATACGGCTGTGGTTTAGAAAATATTTTAAGAGAAAATAATTTTAAACTTTCTGGTATTTTAAATGCTATAGATTATAATGTCTGGGACCCTTCTAAAGATAACCATATTTACTTTAAATATAGTCCCGAGAGTTTAGAAAAGAAGATAAAAAATAAGTTATCTTTTCAAAAAGATTTTTCTCTTAAAGTAGATAAAGGAGTTTTCTTATTAGGTATGGTCTCCCGGTTGGCCGAGCAAAAGGGTATAGACATTCTTTCTGAAGCCCTTCCTGAACTCCTCTCTAATTACCAGGTAGTAATTTTAGGTACAGGCGAAGAAAGATACCATCAGCAGCTTTCTTCTTTAGCTGAGAATTTTCCCCAAAGTTTCTCTCTCCATCTTAAATTTGATGAGAGTTTAGCCCATAAAATTTATGCTAGCGTAGATGCTTTTCTTATGCCTTCAAGATTTGAGCCTTGCGGTCTTTCTCAAATGATAAGTTTTAAATATGCTACGATACCTATTGTCCGGGCAATTGGAGGACTTAAGGATACAGTGATTGATTATTCTCAGGATAAAGAAAAGGGTTGTGGCTTTGTTTTTTATGAATATGATTCTTCTTCTTTAATTGAGGCAATAGATAGAGCTTTTAAGCTATTTTCTCAGGATAGGAAATCCTGGCAGAATATTCAGAAGAGAATTTCCAGTTTAGATTTTTCTTGGTCTAAGACAGCCAAAGATTATCTTAATCTCTATAACTCACTTGTAGCCTCAGATTAAAATGCTTTTGATAGGATTAACTGGGGGTTTTTTAACCGGTAAGAGTAGTTTAGCTAAGTTTTTGAAAAGGAAAGGGTTAAAAGTTTTAGATGTAGATAGATTATACGACAATCTTTTAAAAAAGAGCCATCTAAAGAAAAAATTAATAAAAATATTCGGAGAGAATATTTTAAATAAGACCAAGATTTCTAAGAAAGGACTCCTGAAGAAAATTCTTATTAACCCTGCTCTTTTAAAAGAATTAGAAAGGTTAACCCATCCTCTTATTATAGAAGAAATGCAGAATGTAATTAAAGGCCTTAAGAAGAAAGCTGAGGTTTTAATAGTAGAGGTACCTCTTCTTTATGAGAAAGGTTTAGAAGAATTTTTTGATAAGGTTGTTGTGGTTAGTTCTACCAAAAGGGCTCAATTTCAGAGAGCAAAGAGTTTAGGCTATTCAGATAGAGAGACAAACTTTTTTATTAAGAACCAGCTCCCTTTAAAAATTAAGGAAAAGAAAGCTGATTGGGTGATTAACAATTCAGGCAGTTTAAAGGATTTAAAAGAAAGAGCTAATCTTTTGGCAAAGGAGATTTCTAAAGTTCAGAAGCTTAATTAGGGAATTTATTTAGAATTTAAAATTTTTTAACCAGGAGGAAGGTAAAATGGATATCGGAACCTTAAAGGAGATGAAGATTTCTGAGCTTAATAAGATTGCTAAAGAGCTTGCTATTAACGGGGTAAGTGGTCTTAAGAAACAAGATTTGATATTTAAGATACTGCAAGCTCAGGCAGAAAAGGAAGGTTTAATGTTTGGTTCAGGGGTTTTGGAGGTTTTATCTGAAGGTTTTGGTTTTTTAAGGTCTCCTAATTATAATTATCTTCCTTCTCCTGATGATATTTATGTTTCACCTTCTCAGATAAGGAAATTTTCCCTTAAGACCGGAGACACTGTAAGTGGTCAGATAAGGCCGCCCAAGGAGAATGAGAAGTATTTTGCTCTCTTGAAGGTAGAAGCAGTTAATTTTGAGGACCCTGAAGAAGCCAAAGAAAGAGTTCTTTTTGATAACTTAACTCCTATATATCCTAAGGAGAGGTTTATCTTAGAGACTAAGCCCGAAGAAGTATCTACCCGGATTTTAGACCTCCTCGTTCCTATTGGCAAAGGTCAACGTAGTCTTATAGTTGCTCCTCCTTATAGTGGAAAAACTGTTCTTCTTCAGAAAATAGCCAACTCCATTATGGCTAACCATCCCGAGGTTATTCTTATAGTGCTTCTTATCGATGAACGGCCCGAAGAGGTTACTGAAATGAAGAGAATGGTGAAGGGTGAAGTTATAAGTTCTACCTTTGATGAGCCTGCAGACAGACATATTCAGGTAGCTGAAATGGTTTTGGAGAAGGCAAAAAGGCTGGTGGAACATAAAAGAGATGTGGTTATTCTCTTAGATAGTATTACCCGTTTAGCTCGAGCCTATAATTTGGTTGAGCCCCATTCAGGAAGAATCCTTTCTGGAGGCATAGACTCTAATGCCTTACATAAACCCAAGAGGTTTTTTGGGGCAGCCCGAGCAGTTGAAGAAGGAGGCTCTTTAACTATAATTGCTACAGCTTTAATAGATACTGGTTCCCGAATGGATGATGTAATATTTGAGGAATTTAAAGGCACAGGAAATATGGAGATAACTTTAGACAGAAATATCTTTCAGAGAAGAATTTATCCTTCAGTGGATATTAAACGTTCAAATACTCGTAGAGAAGAACTCTTACTTCATCCTGATGAGTTAAGGAGAATCTGGATTTTAAGAAAAGTTTTAAATGATTTAAACTCTATAGAAGCAATAGAGCTTTTGATTGAGAAGATGTCTAAGACTAAGTCCAACGCTGAATTCTTGCTTTCAATGAATCAGTAATTAAGAGGCAGCCCTTCCTTTGACTTTTCGGAATAAATTTTAGCTAAAAATCCGCTCGGTAGATGGGGAAATCCCAGGAATAATAAATATTGACATTTTTACTTTTATGGAGTATACTACTAATTGGTAAAACTAAAATGGAAGATACTCCTGATGAAAATAATCGAACGGATATTAGATATAACTCTTCCTAAACGGCAGTCGGCATTTTTGTGGGGTCCAAGAAAGACAGGAAAGACCACTTATTTAAAGGCTCGCTTTCCTAAGAGTCTGGTGTATGACTTCTTAAAAACAGATTTGTTTTTTGAAATGGTGAAGAGACCTTCGTTGTTAAGAGAGCAGTTATTAGCGAAACCCAAGGAACTTTTAAGGAACCCGATAATACTCGATGAAGTCCAGAAGGTACCACAAATATTGGATGAGGTTCATTGGCTTATAGAGAATAAATCGTTGAGTTTTATTCTCTGTGGCTCTAGTGCAAGAAAATTGAGGAGGAGTCACATCAACTTACTGGGAGGAAGGGCCTGGCACTATGAAATGTTCCCTTTTACTACGCCTGAGCTTAAAAAATTTAACTTATTGCAGGTTTTAAATCGTGGCTTAATACCCGACCATTACTTACAAGCTAATTATAAGATGTCACAAAAAGCTTATGTTGAGGATTACCTAAAAGAAGAAATTCTGGCTGAAGGCTTAATACGGAGTATTCCTGCATTTTTAAGGTTCCTGGAAGCATTTGGATATTCCCATGGGGAACTTACTAATTATTCTGACATTGCCCGTGATTGTGGGGTAGATGCCAAGACTATAAAAGAATACTATCAGATTTTAGTAGATACTTTACTCGCTGTAAGGATTGAGCCTTTTAGGAAGAGACAGTCTCGGCAGATAATTACTAAAGCAGCTAAGTATTACCTTTTTGATGTAGGTATTGCTGGTTTTTTAAGAAGGAGGCATTTGGAAGAGGAAAGAGGGGAGGAGTTTGGAAAAGCTTTTGAACATTTTATTCTTCTGGAAGTTTATGCCTATAGGTCTTATAGCAGAGAATATTTTGACATAAACTTCTGGAGAACAAAATCAGGGCTTGAAGTAGATTTTGTCCTGGGAAGGGGAGAGGTTGCCTTGGAAATAAAAGGTGCTAGTCGGATAGATAAAAATGATTTAAAGGGGTTATTGGCTTTTAGAGAAGAACATTCTCCTAAAAGAAGCATTGTCGTCTGTAATGAAAAAGAAAAGAGAGTTTATGACAAGATAGAGATAATACCGTATAGAATATTTTTAGAAGAATTGTGGAGAGGAAAAATTTTATAATAATTTCCCCGGTTTGCCCAGAAACCTCCATATAATTCAATTTTTGCAGGAGAGAATTTTAGCCAAAAAGAAGAAAAACCTTTAATAAGAAAACCTCAAATAAGAAAACCTTTAGTCCAAAAATCAAATGTTAACAATTTCAATTGCTATAGCAATAAATTTTGTTATATTTTTCTAAGTAAAATTCACAATAAAAGCAGTGCTTAAACAGTGCTTATAATATAAGAGCAAAAAACTGAGAAATTTTTCAATAAATTTTTCTTCCTTATGCAACATTTTTGTTTGAAACTGAGATGTTGCAGGGTAAAGATTTTGCATTTGCTCAGTTTTATAGATATCTCTGGGGGAGTCTTGGAAAAGTTTAAAAATTAAATAATTAAAAATTCATTAAAAATTAGAAATTAATAATTGAGAATTGAAAACTTATATGAGTCTATTGGGCTTAAACCTGCCTTTTGTATTATAAGTTGTAAAGTTTTAATAGGAAGGAGCTGTATTTATCATATTAAGTTAACAGAAACAAAAACGATAGGGAGGATTAATGTAAACTTATATTTATTTTTAAGTTGACGATATTAGAACTCTCTACTATAATCTTTTTTATGGTGGTTAAATTCTTCCTTGCCTTGGTTATTTTCTTCTTTCCTTTTCTTTCTTGGCCAGAGGTTACTTTAGGGCCGATAATTGTAGAGAAGAAAGCCTCTTTTAGAGATTTTTTTCTTAAAGAAGAAAATCTTTGTGAGTTTCCTTCCACTTCTTTGGAGAGTATTCTTGATTATTTTTCTTCCTTAGATTTAAGAGAAAGGGGGAGTTTTGGTATCCAGACAGATTTATCTATAAGAGGTTCTATTTTTGAAGATAATAAGGTTTTAATAGAAGGAGTAGAAGTAAATGACCCTCAAACTGGACACTTCTCTTTAGAGCTCCCTTTTCCTCAAGAGGCTTTAGAGGATTTAGAGTTAAATCCTAATACGAATGAGGTAAATTTTAGGCTTAAAAAACCCCAAGAGCATTTTCTTCACTATAAATTTTTTTCCGGAAGACACTCTTTATTAGGAAATTCTTTTTCAGCAGGGTTTTTTTATAATAAAGTTAAGAATTCTCTTTATTTAACCCAAGCTAAGTCTAAAGGTGATGGTCGTCAAGATACTGATTTTAATCTCTATAATATTTGCTGGATTTCTTCTTACAGAGACGAGGCTCAAGAAGTTAATTTTCTTTATTCTTTTTTAAAGAAAGATTTTGGAGCCGATGGATTTTATGCCTCTCCCTTCTACAGAGAGGAAGAAGAACATATAACTCAGAATTTTTCTTATTTAAGTTATTTAGTTAAAAGAGATAGATTCAACTTTAAGCTTACTCCCTATTTTAGAAGGCATTTCGATAAGTTCATCTTAGACCGTCATAATCCTTCCTTTTATACTAATTATCATACTACTTATATTTACGGAGTAGATTTTGGGTTTATCCCTAAATCAAGAGTTTTCTCCTTAGATATGGGCCTGCGCACTGAGAAGATAGACTCAACTAATTTAGGAGAGCACAAAAGAGAGAGATTACTTTTTTCAGGAAGACTTCTCCCCCAGAAAATAGGCAGGTTCCTTTTAGAAGGGAGCCTTTCTTTAATTAATTATTCGGATTGGGATTTTTTAGAAAAGATTTATTTTAGTCTGGGGTATTTTTTAAAAGAAGGCCTAAGTTTAGATTTCTCTTTTAGTAAGTTTTATAGGATACCTTCTTTTACTGAACTTTTTTATCTTTCACCTGCTAATAAGGGAAATCCGGATTTAAAAGTCCAAAATACAAAGAGTTGGGAATTAGCCTTGAATCTTCAAAAAGAAGTTTATAGATTCAAAGTAGGCGCATTTTTAAAGTATCAGGATGATAGCATAGACTGGGTAAAAGATAATTATTTTTTACCCTGGGAGGCTAAGAATGTGGGTAAGAGAGAGACTAGAGGTTGGGAGGCAGATTTAAGGTTTTTGTTCAGAGAAAGAATTTTGCAGGAAATAGGGTTAAGTTATACTTATCTTGATTTAGAAAATAAGTTTTCTTATAGTTATTCTAAGTATCTGTTTAATTATCTCCGGCATAAAATAGTTTTTACCTCTCAAGTTAATTTAAAAAAAATTATCTTAAAGCCTCTTCTTGTTTTAGAAAAACCTGAGTCTCTGCCTTTGAGATTAATAGCTAACTTAAAAGTAGACTATAGTTTAACTGAAAATATATCTATCTTTGGGGAGGCTTTTAATTTGTTTAATGAGAATTATGAAGAAGTAAAAGGGGTTAGTTCTCCAGGAAGACTTTGGAGATTTGGTTTTGAATACCAATTTTAATTTTTCTTCCCCCTTTCCTTAGTCTAACCTGCTTTTTCTACCTGGGCAATAAAATAATCGTTTGTCTTTACAGAGATTTCTGATATAATTTCCAAAAGGGAGGTTTTATGAGAAGGAGTTTAGTTTTAATCAGTTTATTTGTTATTATTTCTTTACCTTTTAATAGAGTCTTTGCTAAGAGTTTAAGCTCAGTTGAGTTTTTATCAGGTTGGCTTTCGGCGGATTTAAGAGAAAAGGATGACTACCGAGTAGTTCCTTTAATGTTGAGTTTTGGTTTTGATTTAAAGCCTTTAGCAGAAAAAATAGGCATAAAGACTAAAGGTATTTTAGAGTTTCAACTGGAACCTTTTTTAAATGTGGTAACTTCTCCCGATAATAATGTAGAAGCTGGTTTGGGATTTCTGCTTAAGTATGCTTTCCCTTTAAGCAGAAAGTTTATGCCCTATATAAAATTTGGAGCAGGGCCAGTCTACATAAGTCAGCATATCCGGGAACAATCTACCCAATTTAATTTTGTAGATACAGCAGGAGTTGGCTTTAGTTGGTTTTTTAGAGAAAATTTAGCTTTTTCTTTTGAGTATCGTTACCGCCACCTTTCTAATGCCAGTATAAAACATCCCAATAAAGGTATAGATGCTAACTCTTTCCTCCTTGGTATGTCTTTCTTTTTTGATTAGGCTTATCGGGCTTAAACTATGAATATTTTAGGTATAGCTTCACCTTTTGGTCACGACCATTCTGCCTGCATAATAGCTGGGGGAAAAGTTGTAGCTGCTGCAGAAGAAGAAAGGTTTACCCGTAAAAAGCACGCTGAAGGCCAAAGTCCTGTAAATGCAATAAAATACTGCTTAAAAGAAGCAGGACTTTCTCCTCAGGATATAGATTATATAGCTTACCCTTGGTCTTTAGAAGCTTTGAGAGAGAAGAGAGGGGAGTATTTCTGGCGGACCATTTTTAAGAGGCCTTCCCGGGCTTATAAGAGGTTTTTTCGCAATAGGAAATCTTTTAGGCAGCAGTTAAATTTTATAGCCACAGCTTTAAAAGAATGTGGCTTTGATATAGAGAAGGTAAAGATAGAATGGGTAGAACATCATATAGCCCATATAGCTTCCAGTTATTATCTTTCGGGGACAGAAAACGCTGGTTTATTGTCTATGGATGCTGGAGGCGAAGTAACCTCTACTCTCTTAGCTTATGGACAGGATAAAAAAATCTATAAGATAAAAGAGATAATTGCTCCTGATTCTTTGGGAAATTTTTATTCTACAATGACTGATTATTTAGGTTTTAAGAGGAGTAATGGAGAATATAAGGTAATGGGCATGGCTCCTTATGGGGAATCAGGAAAAATAGACTTGAGCCATATGGTCTGGTGGGATGATAGAAGAAAGACTTATTTTTGTAGTGATGATTATGTCTGGGTAGAACGGTCCAGGAGATACAGAAAGGATAAAGTTTATTCTAGAAAAATGGTTGAGGAGTTTGGTCCGCCTCGGGAAGGTGATGATTTAGCAAAACCTTATATCCACATAGCCAGGGCCACTCAGGATAAATTAGAGGAGATTACTTTAAAACTAGTTGAAGTTTACTTAAGAGGTTGTTTGGAAAAGCATGAAGGAAGGCTTTGTTTTTCGGGAGGAGTGGCTTTAAATGTTGCTTTGAATAGGAAGCTTTTAGAGTCAGGTTTGGTGAGGAGGCTTTGGGTTCAGCCAGCTTCCCACGATGCCGGAGGCTCTTTAGGGGCAGGAGTTTATCTAGCAGTAAAGTTAGGTGAGCCGGTAGAGGAGATGACTCATGTTTATTTGGGACCTGCTTTTTCTAATCGAGAAATAGAAGAGGAGATAAGAAGGTATGGTTTCAGGTTTAGTTATGAGAAAGATATTTGTGAAAAAGTTTCCCAGCTGCTTTATAGAGGAGAGGTTGTAGGCTGGTTTCAGGGGAGAATGGAATGGGGGCCCCGGGCCTTAGGCAACCGGAGTATATTAGGAAATCCCACTATTAAAGGTACTGCTGACAAGATAAATGCCCAGATTAAGTTTAGAGAAAAGTGGAGGCCGTTTTGTCCTTCTATTTTAAAAGAGTTTGCTCAAGAAATTTTAAAGACTTCCCACCCTGCTCCTTTTATGACCATAGCTTTTAGGGTGAATCCTTCTTGGCAAGAAAGAATTGCCGAAGTAGTCCATGTAGATGGAACCTGCCGTCCGCAGGTAGTAGAAAGAGAGATAAATCCTAAATTTTATAGGGTTATAGAGAATTTCTATCATAAAACTGGAGTCCCGGTAGTGATAAATACTTCTTTGAATAGGAGAGGAGAGCCTATAGTCTGTAGCCCTAAGGATGCCTTAGAGATGTTTAAGGGGAGTGGTTTAAAATATTTAGCTATAGGAGACTTCTTAGTAAGCAAGTAAACCCCACACCGCGGCTTAACCCTGCTCTTTCCTTGAAAAAACGATGAACGAAACCGATGTGTAAAATAACCAATAACTTTTCAATTTTCAATGAATTTTCAATTTTCAATAAATAAACCTTTAATAAGAAGAAGGAATATTTTAAGATTTGATATAGAATTTTAGCCGGAGAGAAGGAACAAACCTTTAATAAATAAACCTTTAGCTTAGGAATCTAATGTTAACAATTTTAATTGCTATAGCAATAAATTTTGTTATATTTTTTCCAACTGCCCTTGTA
>QNCG01000020.1 GCA_003644445.1 Candidatus Duberdicusella sinuisediminis
CCTTTAAGGTAATATTTCTTCCCCAATTCCCGAAGATACTCCGAAGTAGAAGAAGAAAAACCTGCCTTCAGAAAAGAAAATAAAAAAAGGAATGAGAAAAGAAGAAGATTATTACTCCTTAATCTACTCATCAAAAAAATTTTATCAAAAAGGGGTATTTTTGCAACAAAATTATTAACTTTTTAAAAAATCAAGGGGATATCTTCAGAATAGATTACCTTTCCCAAAAAGGAAAGATAAACCCGGAGAAGATAATCAGAAGAAATCTCACCAGAAAAAGTCTTCCCTTCTTTCTCTAAGATTACTTTGCCTTCTTTCTCTACTTTCCAGAAAACCTCTAAAAGACTTTCCGGTAAAGGCGGGAAAACTTTAACTTCTAATTCTATACTTTTTTCCTTAACTTTTTTCTTAATTACCTCCAACCTGTAAATATTAAGAAAACAAGAGTCAAATCCAAAAAAAGTATTCCCGCTTACTACTTCTACTAAATTGATGATTTTAAAACCTTCTTTTTTAAAAGAAGTTTGAAAACTGGGAGTATTGGTTGCTATCTTAACTTCTCCTAAATCTCCTGACCAGAGAAAAAGACCCTGAGGTTGTAAACACCCTGTATCCGGAGAGAAAGAAAGACTTTTTAAACTCACTCTTTGGCCTAAAAAAGCTCTGGCTGGATAAGAATCTATCTGCAGCCTCCCCTTTAAAAAGAGATTTTTTTCTTTTAAGGCTCTTAAGAACATTTCCTCATTATAAGAGAGCTTTTCTAAATTTACTCTATCTTCTATAATATCTAAGTATTTATCTACCTTAAAACCTCTATCCTTTAATCTCAGAAAATACTCTTCAGCCTGAGAAAAATCACTCAATTTATACAAATAAATAAAACCTAACCTCCAAAGAACTTCGTCCAGTAAAGGAGACTCAGGAAATTTATCTAAAAAATCTTTGTAGATTGAAACAGCCTTCTCGTATTCAGAAGCTTTCTCTAAGTTATAGGCTCTTAAATAAAGCCAATCAGAAGATATGCCCTCTAAATCAGAAAATTCTTTAAAGAGCTCTTCACTAAAATAGGGCTGGCACCATTCTTTAAACCCATCACAGATACTCCTCTCAATAAAATTCTTAACTTCCTCCTTAAATTCTTTTTTCTCTCTGATTAGATTAAGATAGCTCTTAGCTAATTTAGAGAAAGTCTCGGTATCCTTCTGGTTGTAGAAAGATTCCAATTCTTCTCTAAGAACCTGGGCAGATTCACTTTTTTGGAGGAATTCTATATAGAGAGAGGTAACCTTTCTTTTAAATTGCCTATTTTCAGGAGGAATTTCTGAAAGAACTTTTTTTAAGAAAAAAATAAGCTCAGGATTTACTGTTTTTACTCCTTCTAATTCTTTAAGAAATAATTCCTCCTCCTGTTTAACATCCTTTAAGTCTAAGAGGTATTTTAATTTTAAGAGGAGGCAGTGAGCCTGGAGTTTAAGAAGAATAGGTTCGTCTATCGGACTAAGCAGCTCAACTATCTCTTTAAGATACTTATTTTTAAAAGAGAAAAAATTCCCCCAGTCTTTATCTTCCTGCCATTTTTTAAGCTGAAGAAATAACTCTTCAGCTTTTTTAATATTCTCCTTAAAAAGGGTTGGGTGTTGAGGATGCTGGGCTAAACTCTGAATAGAAAGATAAAAAAGAATGAAAAAGATAAAACCAAACTTTCTAATCATTGTTTAAAAAGTTAGCGGGATTTTGAAAAAATTCTTTTAGAATATAGTAAGCTTTACGGGGTTTTTTCTTAAAACCTTCGTTAGTCTTCTCCCAGGCTACAATTCCAAACCACTCTTCATTCATATTTAAATTCCGGGGTGCTTTTATATCAAAATAATAAGCTCCGTTTGACCAGCCTCCTAAGGTATCGTGGTAACCCCACAAAGAACTATCTGAAGGATTGTGTTTCCACCACTCATCTGACCACTCAAAGATAACCCCTCCTAAACAATTTCCTCCCTTTTCGAAAAAAGTACTATTTTTATAGAGGTCTATCCACTGAGAAAGCAAAAATTTTGCCTGAATATCCTGGTCTTCTCTTTTACGGTAAGCATCGTAAGCATCACAACCTGTCTCAGAAATCAAAACTGGCTTATTAAAGATATGCTTTAGGGAATTGAAGATATTGCCAAACTTTTTCCCCCGGTAGAAAATTAAAGCAAGGAAGTCTATAGCTTTAGCTTTCTGAGAAGCTATATCTAAAGTTATAAGCTCTCCGTTCCCCAGACCTACTGGATGGTCTTTATCTATTTCTTTTATAGCCTTAGCTATCTCGTTAACAAAACCATAGTAAATCTCAGCTTTTTTATTCATTCTCTCCTGGGGAGATTTTAACTTTTCAACTTCAGGAAAAGTCCAACCATTAACCTTTCCTGAAAAAGAATAATTGTTTTCGTTTCCTAACACCCAACAAAGTAAACCCTCCTCCCTCCTTAAAGATTCTACCATTTTTAAAACATCTTCTTTTACCTTATCCTGGAAATTTTCATCTCCATAGAAAGGACAAGGGTAGTTCCAAAACCCCAGCCAGTGGCCCATTATGGTGTAGATACCTTCTTCATAAAAAGCTCTTATTACTTTCTTAGCCTGCTCTAAATCTAAACAAGGCTCATAAAATCTAACTGTATTAAACCCTGCCTGCTTTATTAACTTTGCGTCTTCTCTTATACTCTCTAAATCCTGCCAGAAGTTATGAGTAAAATCTTTTCCCGGAGGAATCGGATGATAAATTACTCCTTTTACTAAGAAGGGTTTGCCTTTCACAAAAAGCTGAAACCCACCTTTTTTATTCTCTCTAATTTCTACAGGGATAGCCTCTAAGTTAGTTAAGTAAATAACGCCAACTACCCAACAGAAAATAAAAAACTTTCTTTTCATTTCCCCTCTTTCTTACAGCAAATACACCCCTTCTGCGGAGACTCAACTTCCTTTATTTATTCCTCAGTTTTAAACTTCTCTTCTTAAACTATATTCAGTCTTTTTCGTACTTTATCTCGTCTAAATAAAAAACTGCACCTTCGGGATTAACATCAGCATTAGTTGACCAGCAAAAACCCCCAATTATGTAAGATAAATCTTTTCCTCTTAAGTCTATGGCGTATTTTTTCCATTCGGGAGTCAAGACTACTGGACCTATACCTGCAGAGTCAGAATCCGAATACTCTCCCATTATTCCACCCATCTTAAACTCTTCAATCCTTTCTCCACCTTTTTCTCCCCGGGCCCAGAAAGTAAGTTTGGTGGCTCCGGTTAAGTCATAACCTCCATCTCTTGAGCCCCAGTTATTAGCAGGATTCTGCCAATAAATACCAGCCCAGCGGGCTCCCTGCGAAACTTTAGCGGTATAGACTACCTTTATACAGGAAGAACCTGAATAAGGATTATCTTTACAATTCTGATTAAACTTTATATCCTGAGCATCACCCATCCAGCCCGAAGGGATGTAGTGATTGTCTAAAGAGGTAGCATCAGCATAAACATAGAAAGGAAATTCCACTCTTTTTGATTCAGGTTCTAAATTGGGGTCAAAAGTAAAGTAGATGTCATCTAAGTAGATAACCGCACCTTGGGGATTGTGGTCAGCAGTTAAGATTATGCATAACCCACCGCTTATATAAGATAAATCAACTCCTGCTAAATTTATTGAATATTCCTGCCAATCAGAAGTAAGCTGAATAGGCCCTGCTTCTTTCTCCCCAGAATCAGGATAAGCTACTTCTGTGCCTACCCCAATGCCACCTACTTTTACTTTACTTATTACTTCTCCTCCTTGAGCACCCCTAGCTCTAAAGACCAGCTTATTAAATCCGGTTAAATCAAATCCTCCTTTTCTATTTCCCCAGTTGTTGGGCGGAGACTGCCAGTAAATCCCGACCCAACCTTTACCACCGGTTCTTTTAGCTGAATAGGTTATCTTTATACAGGTAGCTCCGGAAAAAGGCTCCTCCATACTTTGGTCATCAAGACCTATATCTCCATAATCACCCATCCAGCCAGAAGGAGCATAATGATTAGAAGGAGAAGTCTTATCAGTATAGATATCAAACCTCTTCTCTTCCTGGCTATAACCAGAAACTCCTAAGCCTACTAACCCCAAAATCAGCAACAATCCCAGATACTTCCTCATTTTTTACCTCCTTTTTACTTTACCTCTTGAATTTTTAAATCTCTTATCCCCACCTCCTTTCTTAACTTCAATAAGTATTATTTCCCTTACCAAGCTATCTATTTCCAAAGCCTTTTGTAAATAAAATAAGCTTTTCTCAGTTGCCTTAAGAAGGGAGAATCCCTTCCATCTCCCTGAGAGCAGAGACCTAACCATTCTTCGTGCATATAACCATCTAAAAAGGGTCCATTAAATAAACCTTTCTTATCATGGTAGAAAGGCTCATAAGCTTTCCACCACTCATCCAACCATTCAAAGACTATTCCTCCTAAAGCATTACCTTCTCCGTAGCCAGCCAAATTGTTCTGAATATCCTCCCAACAACCCTGGTGGTATTCAGCCTGAAAATCTTCGGCTTCTTCTAAACTCCAACCTTGAGCATAAGCAGGTGCACCAAATTCAGTAATAACTACCGGCTTATCACAATATTCTTTAACATCACTCCATAAAAAACCAAAACCATATTTGCCTCTATAAGCATTAGTTCCAAATATATCTACATCCGGACAATACTTACTAAATACATCCAAGTAAAGAGTATCTCCCCAGACTACACCTACCGGCCGAGCCGGGTCTAATTCTTTTATTAACTTAGCAGCCCTATTCAAAAACTTAGCAAAACTCTCTGGGTCCTTATCAGCATTACAACCTAAGCCATAGACATTTTCATTACCTAAAACCCAGATTAGAATATAAGGTTCGTCTTTGAACTCTTCTACCATTTCTCGCACTGATTTAAGCATATTCTCCTGATGTTCAGGATTGGAATAATCTGTACCTTCTGACCACTCCGCCCCTGAACCCAAGGTATACTTACCCAAAAAATCACCCATTATTACCATTATACCATAATCTTTATAGAGTTTTCTTAAAAGCTGTTTGTCCGGTTTATGGGGTTGATGATAAATTCTTATACAATTTACCCCCATTTTTTTCAGTAAAGTAAAATCTCCTATCTCCTTTTCGTCCTCATCTTTTTTATTATTTCTATTTTTATCTACCCAAGCTTCAAAAGGCGCATCTATTAACCCATTATTATTTATATCCTGAGTCATCCACTGAGAGAGAGTTCCTTCGTCAGGAGATTCACCTACCCGGGTAGGAGCGTAAGTTATACCCTTTATTATAAAGGGTTGGTTATCTACCAGCAACCTCCAATCTCCTGACTCATACTGGGCTAATTTAACTTTTGAACCTATTTCTTTCTTGACTTTACCAAGGCACCTCTTCTTTTTAAAATTGAAAAAGTCCATAATTCTTTTCTTAACAAATCTTCCCGGATTAACAATAAAAATATCATTGCTTACATCGTGGTCAAAGCCATTTATTACCTTAATATAACTGCACTTAAGCTCTAATCCTAATTCTGGATGCCTTTTCAAAAGGTATTTAATTCTGGTGATGGCGGCTCTTCCTATATACCAGGGAGTACCCCAATAAGTCTTGCCATAAGCTTGAGGAAAATGAACTACTACTGCATAATAGGCTTTTATTGCCTGTTTTATTAAGCCTGACCTTTCTAATAAATCAGCTAAATAAAATTGTTTTACTCCCCAAGGTTCGCCACAGATATTCCATTTATAAAAAGCTAAACTTAAATCTCGGGAATTTAAAATCTTCCAGTGGTCAAGTTTAAAGAGTCTCTTTTTTACTTTGATAAATTCAGGGTCATATCTAAAAGAAGTGGTATTAGGATAAACCCCCTCCCCACAGGCAGAGCTTAATCCTTCGGGATTTTCTATCAGATATTTATAATCCTTTGTGCCTAAGCCGGAAAATTTTCCATAGTTCTCGTAATTTACCGGAAATTCCTTACCGGGATCAGCTAAGACTATTTTGGTAATAACTACTTTCTCTTTTTCTTCTTCCTCTTCTTCTATTATGCCTGTTTTAAGTTTTTTCAGGGTAATCTCTGCCTTCTCCTTTAAAGACCAGAACCAGCCCCGAGGATCCCAAGCCTGAGCATAAGGATACTTCTCTATAATTGTATTAAAAGCTTCGACTGCCTCCTCAATCTTACCCTCCCGCATCAAGGCTTCACCTTTAATAAAGTAACAAGTAGCTACATCATTCATTACCTTATATACATCTTCTTTTTCTTGAGGAGGGAAATCCCTTAAAGAGTGGGAAATCTTATCTGCATCTTTTTTAAATTCAGCTATACACTTATCAGTAAGTTCATAAACCTTCTCAAAATTTCTTTTCCCCAACTGCTCCCAGCCCTGGTTTACATATTCTCCTGAA
The DNA here is from genome assembly GCA_003644445.1 of Candidatus Duberdicusella sinuisediminis. Taxonomy (GTDB): domain Bacteria; phylum Omnitrophota; class Gorgyraeia; order Duberdicusellales; family Duberdicusellaceae; genus Duberdicusella; species Duberdicusella sinuisediminis. The sequence continues at coordinate 6,443 of QNCG01000020.1, forward strand.
TCTTGTCCCTGAGAAAAACCCTTAGGAAGAAAACATAGCATAAAAATAAGACTCCTTCCCAGAAAACTAATTTTTAATTTTGAAATTCTCCTCATCTTAATTAACACTCCTCTGGAGAAGAACGCCTTTCTCCTCTCCGTCTTTCCTGGCGACGTCTTTCTGTCTCTACCAGCCTCTTTTCTTTACGCCTTTCTTCTCTGCGCCTCTCTACTTCTTTTCTAATCTCATAAGCTCTATCTTCAGAAATCTTAAAAGTCACAATAATCAAAATAGCTATTATTGAGGCTACAATAGGAATACCTATATCACAAAGACGCATATACAAGAGAGTTTGACTACTCTGGCCAAGACCTAATTTTACATCAAATCCGGTAAGATTCAAGAGAATACCGGAAACCAAAGAAGAAACTGCCAACCCCAGTTTTACCATCCACCAGTAAATAGCTCCAAACAAACCCTCTCTGCGGGTTCCTGTAGAGAGTTCATCGTAATCACAAACATCAGCTATCATTGAACTGACTAAAGTAAAAAGAGAACCTAACCCAAAAGCAATAAAAGGAGCTGATATTAATAAAAGATAAGGATAATCAGGGTTATATCCTACCCATTTCAAAGCATAACCTATTATAGATATAGAGACAGTAGTTAGAAATGCCTTCCTTTTCCCAATCTTGGTAGAGAGCCAGGTAGCCAAGAAAATTACACAGAAAGTACAAAGAGAGCTAACTGAACCAAACCAGCCTAAAAGTGTTCCCCCCTGAGCGTAGGCTTTATCTAAACTAGGAGCGTTCTTAAAGACATAGAAGAAAATAACATAAGCAGTAAAAGCTGAAGCCAGCATAAACCCATTAAAAACCAAAAAAGTAGCTGCACAAAGTTTAACAAAAGGTTTGCATTTAAAAGCTACCACAAACCCCCGGAAAAAATCCTTGGTGATATTCCAAAGGCCTTTACCTCTCTCCGGTTTAGGTAAATCAGCAAAACGCTCTTTAATGAAGATTGCCGGGAGCACACCCCCCAAAATAATAAAAACCCCAATACCTACAGAAAGAAATCGTGCTCCCTGAACAATATCAGTAAATAAGCCCTTATTACTCATAATCTTAAAGAACCAAGGAGCTACAAGCCAGGCAATTTGACCTACAAAGTTGGCTGCTCCCTGCAGACGAGTCCTTTCATGATAATCAGGGGTCATCTCATAACCCAGAGCAATCCAGGGGATAGAAAAACAGGTAAACCCCAGAAAATAGAGGCACTGAAAACACAAAAAATACCAGAAATAAAAACTTTCGGAATGCCCTTTGTATAATTGAAACATCACTGCATAAAAAACTCCTCCCAGGATTGCTCCTAAAAATATTACTGGCCGGCGTCGGCCCCAGCGAGTGCGGATATTATCGGAGATATAACCAGTGATAGGGTCAGAGATAGCATCGATAAGCCGGGGAATAGCTCCTACTAAACCTACTAAGGCAGGGTTAACCCCTAAACCTAAATTCAAGACAATAACCATAGCTCCTAAGGCAGCAGCCTGGATATTATTAACCAATCCTCCTATACTATACACCGCTTTTTGAAAAATGGGGATGCGGTCCCGGGGAGCAGTAATGTGGTGAGTTTTTCCCATATCTTTCTCCTTTCAATTTAAATAATCCTCATCCTGAACCTACTTCAATACTATACCCCGAACAATATACTCCTGAAACAAAAGATAGATTACAATTACCGGGAGAGTAGTTATAGTAAGGGCAGCCATTAAAAGAGGGTAATTAGTCAAATACTCTCCCCTAAACACTACCAAAGCTCTCTGCAAAGGCATAAGGTGCTTACTGTCAAATACAACTAAAGCTAACAAATACTCATTCCAAACATTCAAAGTATTAAAAATAGCTACCACTCCCAAAATAGGCTTAGCAAAAGGTAAAGCGATATTCCACCATATCCTCAATTTAGAACAGCCATCTATACGGGCAATATCTTCTAACTCCTGAGGCATCTTATCCAAGAAAGTTTTAAATAAAAATATACTTAGAGGCAGACCCCCACTAATCATACAGAGAATATAGCCTAAAGGGGTGTTGCGGAGGTGGAGTTTATTTAATAACACATATAAAGGCACAAAATTCCCCGGAGTAGGAATCATCATTGCTCCTATAAAAATTATGAAGATAAGATTTTTACCAGGAAAGTTAAGGCGGGAAAAAGCATATCCGGCTAAAGAGGCAATAATTATTATTGAGAAGACTACACTTCCCGTATAAAAAATACTATTTAGAAAATAGCGGCCAAAATTTTCTTGAGTAAGCACAAGGTAATAATTTTCAAAACGAAATCTCTCGGGGATAAGAGAAAGGTTAGTAAATATTGTCTGCTGGGTTTTAAAACTGGAGAAGACCATCCAGAGGAGAGGATAAATACAACTTACCGCCACTACTAACAAGAATAAATGGATAATTGTAGTAAAAGTGTACTTTTTAAGCCGGTAGTTTATCTCCATAACTCTTAAATTAGATTCCGTACTTTCTTAAAAAACTTATATTGAATAAAGGAAGCTACTACTAAAATAATCCCTAAATTAATACCCAAAGCACAAGCATAACCAAAACGCGAAGAATTTCGCATAACCCAAAGTATCCTTAACACTGGCACTGAAGTATATCCGGCAAGCTCTCCTCCTACCAGACTAATTATCAATACAAATGACTGCATGGTTCCTAAGATAGTTAAGATAGCTACCAGAATAATCACCGGTACCAATAAAGGGAAGGTTATATTCTTAAATACCTGCCAGCTATTAGCTCCATCTACCCAGGCAGCTTCATAAAACTCCCGAGGGATAGTCTGCAGACCTGCCAAAAAAATCAAAAAAGCCCAGCCAAATCCTTTCCAGGAGTGGACTAAAGCCACTACATTCAGGGCGGTATTAGGGTCAGAAAGCCAAGCCCGGACAAACTGGTGTAAACCTAAACAGACTAAAACCCGGTTAACAATATTAGCTCCGTCTACGTCATTAATAATAAACCGCCAAACCATACCTACTACAATCTCCGAAAGAATAGGAGGGATAAAAAAAATTATTCGGTAAACACCTCTTAAGGCTATCCTCTTACTGCAAGCCAAAGCTAAGAGAAAAGCTAAACTATTCTGAAAAGTAAGAGCAATAAAAGTAATCCAGCCAGCATTACCTACTGAACGCCACCAATTAGAATCCCGAAAAATTATCTCTCTAAAATTGGCCAAACCTACAAAAGTAGCTGAACTTAACCTTCCAATACCATCCCACTCAAAAAGACTTAACCGAAAAATAAAGAAAAAAGGGATAATATAAAATATAGTAAATATACCCACTGCCGGTAGAATAAAAGTATAATCCTCCAATACCTGCCGCAACTTCATTTAATTGCTCTTTTTAGCCAACTCTCTTTCCTTTACTCTTTGGACCTCTTGGGCTACAGCTTGGGGGGTTTTTTTGCCCAGAACTATTGCTTGAATACCTCTGGCTAAGGTTTCATTAACCAAAGGCAATTCCCAAACATCCCAACTATTAGGATGGGTGGATTTCTCTAATAACCGGGAAAAATCAACCAAAACCTGAGGCAAATCCTCCCTACATTCCTTAATTGCTGGTAGATTATTGGTCTTTCTCACTAAATAACTTTGTTGTTCTAAAGCAGTGAGCCATTTTAAAAATTTAACTGCTTCCTCTCTATAGGGAGAATGAGCATTAACCATAAAAGAAGAACCCGCTCCTCCCCAGACTAACAAAGGAAATCTGTTAGAAATCCGGGGAGGCAACATTATTCCATAGTCTAAATCAGGATTCATACCTTTATAAACATTAACACACCAGGAACCATTAAAGGCAAATACTGCTTTCTCATTAGCAAAAATCTGCTCAGCAGTTTTGTTAACCATACTCACTACTTTATTAGTAATAATCCCTGAATTCTTCATCTCTTCAAATAATCTTAAAACCTCAATCCAGGCAGAATCAGTATAAGGGACTTCTCCCCGAATAGTAGCTAAGACTTTTTCTTTGCCCATAATATTAAAAGCGTAATTTTGGGCAAAACAATAAATCAGCCAGAGTTCACCCCATCCCGAGACCAAACCCTGCAATTTCTCTTCTCTTATTTTTCTCCCTAAGTTCAAAAATTCCTCAAAGCTCTGAGGCGGCTGAGAAGGATTAAACCCCAGCTTTCTTAATAAATTTTTATTATAAACCATAGCTATAGCTACCATATCTATAGGCACAGCGTATATACCGGGGTTTACTCCGTAAGTATTATCCGGAGAAAACTTGTTCACAGCTAAAGCCTGAGGGAAAAATCTATTACGCCAGGCAAAATTCTCTTCTTCCATATAGGGAGTAAGGTCTAAAATATATCCGGCCTTAATAAGGGAGGCAAAATCTCTCTTTTCACTTAAAACCCCAAAGATATCGGGCAAATTCCCTCCTTGAGCAGCTGCCCGCACTTTTTGGGAATAAGCCTCGGAAGGTGCATAGAGTTGAAAATCTACCTGAATACCTCTCTGAGCCTGGTAACGCTCGGCTAATTCTTGAAAGGCAGGCTGGCGGTCAGTCATCCAGTGCCAGATAACTATTCTCTTTTCTCTAACTTCTGGAGGGGAACACCCTAAAAAGAACAAACCTGACAATAATATCCAAGCTCTTATAGACTTCACCTTATTAGGCTCCACTAAGCTTACCCCAAAAATTTAAAAAAGTATTAAATTATACCACAAAAAGGGCTTAACTGACAATATCAAAAATCTTGGGCTTACTCTCCTTCCTCAAAATTAGAAACCACTCATCTGATTCTTTTACAAATCCTCTCTCTGGTTTTTTAAACCTCTAATTAATCTTTTAGCTTGAAATATCTTTTCTCTAAAGTTAAATTATATACTAATGAAGATAGCCTTAGTGATTGGGCCTCCTTTCTGGCTCAAAACTCCCCATATTGGTTTAGAGTATATAAAAAACTATATAAAAGATAGGGCTTCGGTAGAAATTCTGGATTTAAACCTCTATTTCTATAGACTCTGGGGCTTAAACCAAAAAGAATGGTTGAGTTTAAATAAAGAATTTGAAAATAATCTATTTGAAAGAACAAAAGAAAGGTTCAAAGAAGAGTTTTTAAATCTGGTTAAAAGATTAACTACCTATGATTATCTAGGATTTTCTCTGTTTAGAAGGAATTTAAACTTTTCTCTAAAGTTAGCTGAAGAAGTAAAAAAAAGTTCAAAAAATACTCAGATAATTTGGGGAGGGCCTCAAATAAGAGAAGAAGAATTTACTACTGATGATATAATAGTAGAAGGCGAAGGAGAACTTCCTTTATCGGAAATAGTTAATGGCTCTTCAAACCGCAGGTTCTCTTACCAGGAGATAGAAGACTTAGACAGTTTAAAATTTTCTACTTTTGAGGATTACGATTTGAGCTCTTATAAGTGGGTACCTCTTCTCTCTAACCGGGGTTGCATAAAAAGGTGTAAGTTCTGTTCAGAATGGAATCTTTACCAGAAATTCCGCCAGCATTCACCCCGCTACACAGCGGAATTGATAGAATCTTTGATAAAAAGATATAACCTCCCTTACTTTAGTTTCCAGAATTCTTTAATAAACGCGAATTTAGTCTGGTTAGAAAAATTCTGTAAATTAATTATCTCTAAAAAATTGAAAATAAACTGGGAAGCTCAGATTATAATAAGAAAAGATATGGAAGTTGGCCTTTTCAGGCTGATGAAAGAAGCAGGTTGTATTAATCTTTTTATTGGTTTAGAGAGTGGCTCAGATAAACTATTAGAAGATATGGGTAAAGGATTTACTGTTTCTGAGGCCCAAGAATTCTTTACAAAGCTTAAAAAAGCTGAACTTATGTTTGAAGTAAGTATAATTGTAGGCTATCCTCAAGAGTCTGAAGAAGATTTTAAAAAAACTCTTGAATTTCTTAAGAAGAATAAAAAAATAATACCCAAAATTGCTCAGATTAGTAGCTTTACTCCTTACAAAAATAGTCTTATATATAAAGAAAACCCTAAGATAGAACCCTCTTTAGTTAATCGGCGCTTGAAAAAACTAGTTAAATTTATTGAAAGGGAAAAAATCCCCCATAAGAAGGTTTTTATTGATAACTTAAGATACAAATAATTCCTAACTTGACAGAATCTTTTGAAAATAAAATGTCAAGCTATGGCTGTAACTTGACAGAATCTTTTGAAAACTATATGTCAAGTTAAGAGAAATGATAGAAATAAATATAATTAAAACTCAAAGGGCTCTTTCTAAAACTCAGATAAGTCTGGCTGATTTTGTATTAAACCCTTATCGAGGCTGTAGCCTGGGCTGTAAATACTGCTATTCTCAGGAAAATAAAAATATTGTAAAGAGAAAGAAAGAGTGGGGTAGTTTCTTAGACATAAAGATAAATTTCCCAGAAAAGTTAAAAGAGGAATTAAAAAAGACAAAACCAAAAAGAGTAATTTTAGGCACAACTACTGAGTGTTTTCAGCCTCAAGAAGAAAAATTCAAAATTACTGAAAAAATCTTAAAGATACTAAAAGAGGAAACTATCCCTATAATAATTTTGACTAAATCTTCTTTAATTCAAAAATATATTGACTACTTGAATTACCATCCCCAGAATAAAGTTTATTTTAGTCTTATCTTCTCAAACAAAAAGATTAGGACTGTCCTGGAAGAAAGAACTGCAAATCTTCAAGAAAGAATAGATACTATTGAAAAGCTCCTTAAGAAAAATATTCAGGTTAAAATCCACATAGGACCATTTATCCCTTTTTTAGAAGATTTAAAAAATCTGTTTAAGCTAATCCCTCCCCAGATAAAAGAAGTAGAAATTGAAATTTACAATGCTAAAGTAGGAAACTTTGAAGAGATAATAAAGAGTATTGAAAAAAATATCTCTGAAGAAATAGCCAAGAAAATAAAAGAAGTATATTCAGAAGAGAAAAATTATCTCGCCTTTTCTAAAGGCTTAATAAAAGAAGCTAAAAGATTAAACAAAGACTACAATTTCCAACTAAATTTTATCGTCCCCCAATTTAATTTCTGGTATACTAATAAAATAGTCTATGAACCCTGAATAAGATTATGTTTTTTTCAATAATAATCCCCAGTTATAACCGTAAATACCTTCTCAAGATAGCCATAGAATCGGTATTAGAGCAGACTTTTAAAGACTTTGAACTAATTATAGTAGATGATGGCTCAACTGATAAAACTAAAGAATTAGTAGAAACCTACAAAGACAAAAGGATAAAATATTTTTATCAAGAAAATAAAGGGCCAGCTTCAGCAAGAAATTTAGGGATAAAAAACAGCTCCGGAGAATATATCTGCTTCTTAGACTCTGATGACCGCTTCCGGCGGCAAAAATTAGAGTTAACTAAAGACTACATAGAAAAATATCCTCTATATAAAATATTCCATACTGAAGAACTCTGGTACAGAAATTTTCAGTATTTAGAACAGAAAAAAATCCACAAAAAACCTGAGGGGTCTGTATTCTGCTCAGCTTTAAAGGTATGCTGTATAAGCTTATCTTGTGCCTGTATAAACAGAGAGGTCTTTAATAAAGTAGGCTTATTTGATGAGGACTTCCCGGTATGCGAAGATTACGAATTCTGGTTAAGGGCTACTTTATTCTTCCCAGTAAAACTTATCCCTTTCTATTTAACTATAAAGGAAGCTGGCCCCCACCAACAATCCCAGAAAAAAGGTTTAGATAAATACAGGCTTTTAGCCCTTTATAAACTAATAAAAAATTACCAGTTACCCGGAGGTTATTTAGAACCAGCCCTAAAAAATTTAGAAGAAAAAGCAAAAATCTATATAAAAGGTGCCGAAAAAAGGGGGAAAACTTCAGAAGTAAGATTTATAAGAGAAAAAATAGAAGAAATAAACAAAATTTATGGAACAAGAGTATTATTCTAAAAAAATAGAAGAAATTTTCCGGTTTAAACTTAATAAGAATCAGTCTCGGGAGATTCAAAGGTTAATTTACGAAATAATTAAAAGAGATTCTTTAAGTTTAAAAGAAATAGAAGAAAGAATTAAAAAAGAACTAAAAGGCAAAAACCCCCAGGCTAAAGACCTATTTCACCACATCAAAAACATCCTTATAAACTTGAGGTTTCCTGAAAGTAGAGCCCAGATAAATATAGATACCCGAAAAATCTTTTTAGATAAGATAAGAAAGCCCCAAGAAATAACTTACCACCCTCAAGAAGAATTTTTGCCAAAAAGAATTATCGTAGAAAAAGAAGTAGAAAAAAGCTATCTGGTAGAGAGAGTAAAAGAAAAATATCCTCAGATAAATTTAGAAATTATTGATTATTACTCTCTATTTCTTAAAAACTATAAACTCACTCCCTACAACCTCAAACAACCTATTCTGTTTATAGTAAAAGAAAGATGGGACTTTATAAAGCCTTGCCCTTGTACTAAGGCTCATTTAGGCTGTGGTTACTGGATATTCAATTTAGGGTTTGGCTGTCCTTTTGACTGCTCTTACTGTTATCTCCAGCAATATCAAAATTTTCCCGGAATAATCCTTCCTTCAAATTTAGAAGATTTTTTTAGAAAGTTTGAAGATTTTCTAAAAAAAATAAGAAAACCCATAAGAATAGGGACCGGAGAATTCTGCGACTCTTTAGCCTTAGACGACTTAACTCTTTATTCACAAAAACTCATTAACTTTTTTGCCTCTAAACCAGTATTATTGGAATTAAAAACCAAAAGTAAAAAAATAGAAAACCTTTTAAAGATAAAGCCTTCAAAAAATATAATTATTTCCTGGTCTTTAACTCCTCAGAGAATTATAGACTCTGAAGAAAGGGCAACTTCTTCCCTGCAAGAAAGACTTAATTCAGCAAAAGTTATTCAGGAATATGGTTATAAAATTGCCTTTCACTTTGACCCAATAATCTATTACTCAGAATGGGAAGAAGACTATAAAGAATTAATAGATAAACTCTACAGCCAGGTTAATCCTCCTTTTGCCTGGATAAGTTTAGGAACTTTGAGATTTAACCGAGAACTAAAGTCAATAATTGAAAGAAGATTCCCCCAAAGTAAGATAGTCTATGGAGAACTATTCATAGGAGAAGATAAAAAACTGCGTTATCCAGAATTTATGAGAATAAAAATCTATAAGAAAATGGTAGGTTGGATAAGGAAGTTTGATAAAAAAACTCCTGTTTACCTCTGTATGGAATCGGACAAAATTTGGGGAAAAACACTTTTTAAAGTAGAAAATTCTAAAGAAATAGAGAATTATCTTATAAAGAACAATATCTAAAATAGCTTCCTCAGTAGCTGGGATAATCTTTTATTTTAATAAAAAATGCCGAGGAAGGGAATCGAACCCCTGACACGCGGATTTTCAGTCCGCTGCTCTACCGACTGAGCTACCTCGGCAATAAATAAGTCGTAAGTCTTAACTTATAAGTTCTAAGTTAATTTATTTGCGGGAAACTCTTCTAATAGATAAAAGCTTAAAAAATTATAACATAGAGAAAATAAGAGGCAAGAAATTTTTAAAGTTCTCCTTTTTCTTCCTTCTCTAAAACGTTTCTGACTTGACGGAGAAGCATATCCATATCTAAAGGCTTAGCAATATACCCATAAGCTCCTATGAAGATAAGCTTTTATAGCATCTACTAACTCCTCCATTATCAATAATAGTAATTTTAACTTCCCTGTCCATATCTTAAATTCCTTACTCAATAGAGGCTTTGAACCTGCATTTTTATTTTAGCCTATTCTCAATAATTAAACAAGTAATTTCTCAATTTTTCATTGCAATTTCCCCTAAATAAGATAAGATTTTTTAAGGTGGGGAAGTTGAAAACAATAATTAACCAATTTAAACCAGGCTACTTCCTGTTTATCCTTTTTCTCAGTTTTATAATTCTAAATTTCCTTATTTCGCTAAATAAAGGGTTCTTTTCAAATCTTATTTCTTCTTTTCTCACTATATTCCTAATTTTAAGTATCCTTATTTTTTTAATGTTCTCTGTAGCTTTATTATTCCAGGAAAAACCTTCTCCTTTTATCTACTCTTCAATTATCCTTTCTCCAATAATCCTTCTTTCTTTCGCAGACAGAGAAAGCACAAACCTTCCCCTTCTCTTTCCTTTAAGCTTAGTTTTAATCTTGAGCCTTATATTCTTCCTAATTCTAAAGGGAGACTTTCCTTATCACCTAAAAAAACCAGTAAGAATCCTTGGGGTTATAATTCTAAGTTATTTTATTATCTTTACTCTGGTGAATATTTATAGATTTAATAACTCTTGCTTTTTCAACCCTCAAGATTTTGCCATATACAATCAGACTTTTTGGAATACTATTCAGGGAAGACTTTTTGAAAACTCAACTTATGGTTCAAATTTCGCCTGTCATAACAGTCCTTTTTATTTTCTTCTGGTTCCCTTTTATTTTCTTTTTCCTCACCCTTTGACTTTGTCTATATTAAAAACTTTACTACTTTCTCTATCAGTAATACCTTTTTATC
>QNCG01000021.1 GCA_003644445.1 Candidatus Duberdicusella sinuisediminis
ATTTAAAGGAGTTTATAGGTTAAAAGTAAAAGGGGTAAATAATCTTCCTAAACAAGGCCCTTTCCTTATTTGTCCTAATCATGCCAGTTACCTTGATGGTTTAGTGGTATTTGCTAGTTTTCCTCTTCATAACATCAGCAATCTCTATTTTATAGGTCTTAGTGAATATTTTGACCACCCTTTACTTTCCTGGTTAGTTAAGCCGGGAAGGATAGTTCCTATAAATGTAGAGAAGAATTTAAAAGAGGCTTTAAAAGTTTCTTCTTTATTGCTTAGAGAAAAGAGGATTCTCTGTATTTTCCCTGAAGGAGGGCGTTCTTTTGATGGAAGATTAAAGGAGTTTAAAAAAGGGGTAGGTATACTTTCTAAAGAACTTTCAGTAAAAATAGTCCCGGCAGGGATAAAAGGTACTTTTAAAGCTTGGCCAGCTTCTAAAACTTTTCCTCGAATTTCTCCACTGAAGATTGTCTATGGGAATATTTTAGACCCCCAAGATTTAGAGAAAAAAGACAAAAATTTTTCTTATCAACAAATAGTTAACCTTCTTAAAAGTAAGGTAAGTCTTCTTTTGTCTTCTTAAAATCTTTCTTCACTAAAAAGTTTTAGTCAGCCCTTAAATTATTGATTTTTTAAGTCTAAGTTTTTCTTCCCTTCTGAAGGCAGATTCGCCCGGGCTGAAAACATTTTATTATAGTTATTGTAACAACATCCGAGAGAAAATTCTTGACAAAATTTTAAATTGGTTATATATTTTTTATCTCCTTGACAGGTAAAAATTAGTGTGTTATAGTTTATATCTGCTAAAGGAGAAAATCTTTGATTATAGGATTGGACAATAGCAGTTAAAAGGTTTTTGAGAAAAGAAGGGTCTTTAGAGAGCATCCTTCGGGATGCTTTTTTTGTCGCCTGTTCTTTGAAACAAGAAGCCTTTTGGAGGGTTTGATCCTGGCTCAGAGTGAACGCTGGCGGCGTGGATTAGGCATGCAAGTCGAGCGGTCTCGAAAAGACGAACTTCTTGAACTTTTGGAAGTTCCGGCGAAAGTCGGAATGGAAGAAAGGGAGAGAAGGGAGTTTTTCGGGATAGCGGCAAACGGGTGAGTAACACGTGGGTTATCTACCCTAAGATGAGGGATAGTCCCGCGAAAGCGGGGGTAATACCTCGTACACCCCGACGTTATGTCGGGGGAAAGGTGGCTTAATCCCGAGTTTCTCGGGATGCTGCTGTCTTAGGAGGAGCCCGCGTCCTATCAGCTAGTTGGTAGGGTAATGGCCTACCAAGGCTATGACGGGTAGCTGGCCTTAGCGGGTGGTCAGCCACACCGGGACTGAGACACTGCCCGGACTCCTACGGGAGGCTGCAGTCGAGAATCTTTCCCAATGCCCGCAAGGGTGAGGATGCGACGTCGCGTGGAGGATGAAGGCCTTCGGGTCGTAAACTCCTTTTGTCAGGGAAGAAAACCCTGAGGTTAATAGCCTTGGGGCTTGACGGTACCTGACGAATAAGCCACGGCTAACTCCGTGCCAGCAGCCGCGGTAATACGGAGGTGGCTAGCGTTACTCGGTATTACTGGGTGTAAAGGGTCCGCAGGCGGCTAAGTAAGTAAGAGGTGAAATCCTCCGGCTTAACCGGAGAACTGCCTCTTATACTGCTTAGATAGAGGGCAAGAGAGGAGAGCGGAACTGCCGGTGTAAGGGTGAAATCTGTGGATATCGGCAGGAACACCAGTGGCGAAGGCGGCTCTCTGGCTTGCTCCTGACGCTCAGGGACGAAAGCTAGGGGAGCAAACAGGATTAGATACCCTGGTAGTCCTAGCTGTAAACGATGGGCACTGGGTGTTTGCCTTTTAGGTGAGCGCCGAAGCTAACGCGTTAAGTGCCCCACCTGGGGACTACGGTCGCAAGGCTAAAACTCAAAGGAATTGACGGGGGCCCGCACAAGCGGTGGAACACGTGGTTTAATTCGATGCTACGCGAGGAACCTTACCAGGGTTTGACATGCTAGGATGTATTCCGGCGGAAACGTCGGAAGACCGTATCCAATCGGAGCCTAGCACAGGTGCTGCATGGCTGTCGTCAGCTCGTGCCGTGAGGTGTCGCCTTAAGTGGCTCAACGAGCGCAACCCTCGCCTATAGTTGCTACCCCGAAGTTACTTCAGAAGCACTCTATAGGGACTGCCCACGTTAAGTGGGAGGAAGGTGGGGATGACGTCAAGTCAGCATGGCCCTTATGCCCTGGGCTACACACGTGTTACAATGGCGTGTACAGAGGGAGGCGAAGCCGTAAGGTGGAGCAAATCCCAAAAAGCACGCCCCAGTTCGGATTGAGGCTTGCAACTCAGCCTCATGAAGCCGGAATCGCTAGTAACGGCGTATCAGCCACGACGCCGTGAATACGTTCCCGGGCCTTGTACACACCGCCCGTCAAGCGCTGAAAGTGGGGGGCACCCGAATCCCGATGTAATGTCGGGACACGGTGAAACCCATGATTGGTGCTAAGTCGTAACAAGGTAGCCGTACGGGAACGTGCGGCTGGATCACCTCCTTTCTTTATTATTAAACCTCCAAAAGGCTTTTATTTTTTTATTCTTAAATTAGAGGGCCCATAGCTCAGTTGGCAGAGCACCGTGCTGATAACGCGGGGGTCTCAGGTTCGATCCCTGATGGGCCCACCAACAGAGCGAATTTAGGTTGTTCTTGAGAAACTGTGTAAGTGGTTTCCGCCAAAGGCGGACCCGCCTCAGGCGGGCGATCCCACTTGGGCCCATTGGTCAGCGTTGCTGGCAAATTTCAATTTCTAAATCTCAAGTTTCAAAAGTTTGATTATTGGAGCGTGAGATTTGGAATTTTCCTTGCGAAGCAAGGAGCTGGGGACGTAGCTCATTTTGGGAGAGCGCCGCCCTTGCACGGCGGAGGTAGCCGGTTCGATCCCGGTCGTCTCCATAGAATTTATCGGGAAGGTCAGCGGTTCTCCACCAAAGGTGGATTCGCTGAGGCGGAAACTCTGCTCGGCTCCATAAAAGAAGAGTTGAATAGATCTTTGGACGTTTTAATAAGTTAAAGCAGGAGAAAAGTTTACTAAGGCGGAGATTTATTTAGTTTCTGAGAAAAGTTTTTGTTTTTTAACTTTTATTAGTTCTTTGAAAATAAGGGTTGGATATCAAGAAAGAAAGAGCTTGTGGTGGATGACTTGGTTTCTGCAGGCGAAGAAGGGCGTGGCAAGCAGCGATATGCTCGGTGGAGGCGCAAGCAGCCTTTGATCCCGAGATTCCCCAATGGGGCAACCCATCCGAGGTAATACTCGGATACTCCGACATAACGTCGGGGAGCTAACCCGGGGAAGTGAAACATCTCAGTACCCGGAGGAAAAGAAACCGAAAGGGATTCCCTTAGTAGCGGCGAGCGAACAGGGAAGAGCCCAAACTTACAGAGTGTTAAAGCCTGTGGGCCTTGCTCTGTAGGGGTAGTGGGGCTTATCTGGAGAGGGCCACAGACCTCTCGGGAAGTTACCAATCCTGACTATAGTCGAATGCCCTGGAAAGGGCAACCCGAGAAGGTGAAAGTCCTGTAGGCGAAATAGTCAGGACTTCCTGGGATAAGTTCCCAAGTACTGTCGGGCACGGGAAACCCGGCAGGAATCCGGCCTGACCTCAGGCTAAGGCTAAATACTCGCAGAAGACCGATAGTGGACAAGTACCGTGAGGGAAAGGTGAAAAGAACCCAGGGGATGGGAGTGAAATAGAACCTGAAACCACAAGCTTACACAGCGGTCGGAGCCCCGAATTTTCGGGGTGACGGCGTACCTTTTGCATAATGGGCCGGGGAGTTGTTATCTACTGCTAGTCTAACCCCGACGCTACGTCGGGGGGAGGCGGAGCGAAAGCGAATGGTCTGAATAGGGCCGTGAGCAGTAGGTAACAGACCCGAAGCCGGACGATCTACCCATGGCCAGGGTGAACCCCGACGAAAGTCGGGGGGAGGCCCGAACCGGTGGTTGTTGAAAAAACCTCGGATGAGCTGTGGGTAGGAGTGAAAGGCTAATCAAGTTCGGTTATTGCTGGTTCTCCCCGAAATAGCTTTAGGGCTAGCCTCAAGGATGGGCTTAGAAGGTAGAGCACAGGATGGGCTAGGTATCTCCTTAGGGGATGCCAAACCCAACCTAACTCCGAATATCTAAGTTCCTTACCTTGGGAGTAAGACCAGCAGGGATAAGCTTGTTGGTCGAGAGGGAAACAGCCCAGACCACCAGCTAAGGTCCCTAAGCTCAGGCTAAGTGGTAAAGGATGTGGAACCACTTAGACAACCGGGATGTTGGCTTAGAGGCAGCCATCATTTAAAGAGTGCGTAATAGCTCACCGGTCGAGTGGTTCTGCGCCGAAAATGATCGGGGCTTAAGCCTGATACCGAAGCTGTGGTTCTGTACCTAAACCTAAGGGTATGGTACAGGAGGTAGGGGAGCATTCTGTAAGCAGTGAAGTTCTGACGTAAGTCAGGGTGGAGCTTGCAGAAGCGAGAATCCCGGCATGAGTAGCGAAAAAGCCGATGAAAAATCGGCTCGCCGAAAGTCTAAGGTTTCTCCGGCAATGTTAGTCAGCCGGAGGTTAGGCGGTCCCTAAGCTAAATCCCGACGTAGCGTCGGGAGTAGGTGATGGGGAAAGGCGTTAATATTCGCCTCCCACCTGTAGACGCTAACTTAAGAGGTGACGCTTAAGACGCGGTGGTCGGACGGTTGGAAGTGTCCGTCCCTATACCCTTTGTGGTATGGGGGGAGTCCAAGCTACGGCACGGGCGAACCCACTTAAGTCTTGAGCCAAGAAATAGCCTCTTCTGTCTATAAGGCAGGTCCACTTCGGTGGATAAGTTGTCTATAGGTGACCGTACCGCAATCCAACACAGGTAGACTGCCAGAGAATGGTAAGGCGCTCGGCAGAAATCTCCCTAAGGAACTCGGCAAGTTAGCCCCGTACGTTCGCAAGAAGGGGTTCCCGACGTTACGTCGGGACGCAGTGAAGTGGCTCCCGAGACTGTTTAGCAAAAACACAGGTCCCTGCTTAACTCTTAAGAGGAAGTATAGGGACTGACACCTGCCCAGTGCCGGAAGGTTAAGGGGAGAGGTTACCCCGAATTTTCGGGGGAAGCTTCAAACCGAAGCCCCGGTGAACGGCGGCCGTAACTATAATTTGACCGTTGTAGTTACGCAAATAAACCTGGCTATATGCGGGGAAGTCCGGTTAGTATTTCTGGCTACCCCGATAGAACATCGGGGTAACAAAGCCAGAATGCGGACTATCCGCAGGGAAGACTCTTTTGAAGATGTCCTTCCTTGAAGGACAAGGAGGGAATATGCAGAAGATAAAAATTAATCCCAAGATAGGATGGTATCTTGCTGGTTTTGCAGACGGAGAAGGTTCTTTCAATGTGGTATTTAGGCCGCGAAAGGATTACAGACTTCCCTGGAAGATTTCTTTGTGCTTTAACATCTCCCAAAGAGATAAGATAATCCTTACTTTGTTTAAGCGCTATTTGGGTTGTGGAAGATTGCGTCAGAGACGAGATGGAGTTTGGTATTACGAAGTTAATAATCTTTCAGCGATAATTGAGAAAGTTATTCCCTTTTTTGAAAGGTTTAGATTTCTCTCTGCAAAGAAAAAAAGAGATTTTTCCAAGTTTAAAAAAATTGCCTATCTTGTAAGTAGCAATAAACATCTCACTCCTGAAGGAATAAAAGAGATTCTAAAGATATGCAGAGATATGAATGATGGAGGAAAACGAAAATACGAGGAAGAGGTAATTTTAAAACATCTTCAAGAGAGTTCCCTCAGAGACCATACGCCAGGCTCTACCCAGGCCTAGGTTCCCAAATGATTGGGAATATGTCGCCTTGCTTGGAGAGAAGATATGGTCCGAACTTAGTGGCGACACTAAGGTTCTCCTAAAAAGGAGGACGCTGTCCGTAACTTATTGAGGGACAGTAAGTTAGGAACGGTCCTAAGGTAGCGAAATTCCTTGTCAGGTAAGTTCTGACCCGCACGAAAGGTGTAACAACGGGAGCGCTGTCTCAGGGAGAGTGCCGGCGAAATTGTAGTGGCGGTGAAGATGCCGTCTACCCGCGGTTGGACGAAAAGACCCCGGAACCTTTACTGCAGGCTGGTATTGAATTTTGGTCCGCTATGTGTAGGATAGGTGGGAGACTGTGAATCCCGGGCGCTAGTTCGGGAGGAGTCGCCGGTGAAATACCACCCTTAGCGTACTAAGGTTCTAACTCCGGATTTTCGGAGGACAGTGCCAGTTGGGCAGTTTAACTGGGGCGGTTCCCTTCTAAAAGGTAACGAAGGGGCCCAAAGGTACCCTCAGTGTGCTTGGAAACCACACGTTGAGTGTAAGGGCATAAGGGTGCTTGACTGTGAGGGAGACATCCCGAGCAGGCAGGAAACTGGGGCCTAATGATCCGGTGGTAGCGTGAGGAAGCGCCATCGCTCAACGGATAAAAGGTACTCCGGGGATAACAGGCTTATCAGGCCCGAGAGTTCACATCGACGGCCTGGTTTGGCACCTCGATGTCGGCTCGCCCTATCCTGGGGCTGGAGAAGGTCCCAAGGGTCCGGCTGTTCGCCGGTTAAAAGGGCACGCGAGCTGGGTTCAGAACGTCGTGAGACAGTTCGGTCTCTATCCACCGTGGGCGCTGGATTCCTGAAGGGGGGCTGTTCCTAGTACGAGAGGACCGGAACAGGCGCACCTCCGGTGTACCAGCTATTCCGCCAGGAGTAAAGGCTGGGTAGCCGTGTGCGTTAGAGATAAGCGCTGAAGGCATCTAAGTGCGAAGCTCGCCCCAAGATTAGGGATCCCTTCCCGATTTTTCGGGATGTAGGGCACTCAGAGACTATGAGGTTGATAGGGTGCAGGTGTAAGTCCGGTAACGGATTTAGCCGAGCACTACTAATCGCCCAATCGACTTGATATCCAACCCTTTTATGTCTTAGATTAAATTTAGATTAATAATGGGGGTGCTCATACCGGAGGGGACACACCCGTTCCCATTCCGAATACGGCCGTTAAGCCCTCCAGGGCCGATGGTACTGCTCTCGCAAGGGAGTGGGAGAGTAGGTCGGTGCCCCCATTTTTTATTTTATTGCCAGCCTTCTTTTCAAAACTCCTTTTTAAAGATAATCTTGCCTTTTTTATTTTCTCAGTTAAAATAGCTCTTGTGGACAGAGAGATTAATTTTCTTTCTAAACAAATAGGGAGATTATTGACCAAAAAAAGACTTACCTTAGCTGTAGCTGAGTCTTGTACGGGAGGTCTCTTGTCTTCTGCTATTACTGATATAGGAGGAAGTTCTAAGTATTTCCTTTTAGGGATAGTAGCCTACAGTAGAATTCAGAAAGAAAAACTTCTTAAGATACCTTTGAGTATTTTAAAAAAATATTCTCCAGTTTCTCAGGAAACAGTTAAGTTAATGGCCCAAAATATAAGAAAGATTGCTTTAACTGATATCGGAATAGGAATTACCGGCTATGCTGGACCTAAAGGGGGTAGGCTTAAAAATCCTCGGGGCACAGTATATATAGGCTTAGCTTTTAAAGAAAAAACAGAAGTCAAGAAATACTCTTTTGGAGGCCAGAGAAAAGAAATAAAGAAAAAAGCAGTTAAAAAAGCTTTAGAGCTTCTTAGACAAGAGGTAATGGAGTGAGGTGCTTTGTAGCTATAAAATTACCTCAGGATATTCGCCAAGAGATAAGAAGAGTTCAGCAGGCATTAAGGAAATTAGGCTTAGATGCTAAGTGGGTGGAATTTGAAAATTTACACCTTACCCTTAAATTTTTAGGAGAAGTGAGAGAAGCCCAACTTCCTAAGATAAAAGAGATTGTTTCTAATTTATCTTTTTTAGTTAAACCTTTTAATTTAAGTATTTCTGAAATAGGAGCTTTTCCCAGTATAAAAAGACCCAGGGTATTGTGGATAGGAGTTGAGTCTCAAGAAGTTCCTATAAAGATAATAGAATACTTAGAAGAGCAATTTTCTAAATTAGGTTTTCCTGAGGAAAGAAAAGCTCCTCATCCTCATATAACTTTAGCTCGTTTGCGAACTCCTAAGAATGTCTTTAAATTCAAAGAGGAGATAGAAAAAATAAAAATAGATAATAAGATTTGGCCGGTAGATTCAGTTTTTCTGTTAAAAAGTATCCTTACTCCCCAAGGACCTATCTATGAAGATATTTTCAGGATGAATCTTACTGCTTGAAGCAATACATTTGTATATAACCCTGCTATTAAATCATCACCTACTATACCCGCTGAACCTTTTTTCTTTTCTAAAATATCAGCCGGAGGAATTTTTAAGAGGTCAAACAAGCGGAAGATAAAGAAGGCTAATATTATAAAAGGGATTTTTTTGGGTATAAACAATAAAGACAGAAGCTGACCGGATAAATCATCAATTACTACCTCTTTAGGGTCTTTTTTGCCTATGATTTCTTCAGCTCTGGTGGTTAAAGACAGAGAAAGAATTATAACTAAAAGAGTAAAGGCAAAGAAAGAGAGATTATTTTTTATTAAGAGAAAAATCCCTACCCCCAAAAGAGAAGCTAAAGTTCCTCCTCCCCGGATGTATCCTAAACCTAATAAAGTAGTTAATTTTAAAATTATAAACTTTTTATAATTTTTCTGTTTTTCCAAAGATACAGTCCTCCTGAGATAAGGGTGACCCCGGCTACCCAGACCATTATTAAAAATACAGTAATTTTGCGAAATTCCTTAAACCAACTCCAAGATATCCCCAATTTAGTAAGGGTTTTTTCCATAATTATAAGAATGAAAATAAATATAATAGCGATTATTTGAGTTAAGGTCTTGTGTTTGCCAAAACTTTGAGCCGCTATCACTTTATTCTGGCGGAGGGCAAAAAGACGCAAACCGGTTATCAGAAATTCCCTAATCATAATTAAAATTACTAAGAAAGAATTTACTATGCCTTTTTCTAAGAAAGATAAAAATACCCCGATTGTTAAGACTTTATCAGCCAGAGGGTCAAGAAGCTTTCCTAAATCAGAAATTTTATTTTTCTTCCGGGCAATATAGCCGTCTAAGAAGTCAGTAAAAGAAGCCAGGAGGAAAAGTAAAAATCCTAAAATTAGAGAGGCAAGGCTAAATCTTAAAATAAGTCCCATACAGAGTAAAGATATAAATATTCTTAAAATAGTAATTTGATTAGCAATATTCACTGCTATCTTTCTTAAGTTAAGGCTTTCCCTAATAAATCGTATTCATAACTTTGAATTATTTTAACTTTGTAGAATTTTCCTCTTTTTAGCCTTTGGGGAATGATTATCTCTGTATCTATATCATAAGCTTGAAAGTAAGCTCTTCCTACTGAAAATTTAATCCCGGATTCATCTATAATAACATCAAATATCTTTCCTACAAGACTTTTGTTAATTTGATAAGAAATTTTTTGTTGAGTCTCCATAATAGTCCTTAGCCTTTTTTTCTTTAATTTTCGGGGAAGTTCTCTTAATTTATAAGCTTTAGTATTTTCCTCTTTGGAATACAAGAAAGCTCCTAAGTGCCAGAATTTATATTTTTTGATGAATTCTATAAGTTCTAAAAATTCTTCTTCTTTTTCTGTAGGGAAACCAGCTATAAGAGTGGTTCTTAGGGCAATGTCGGGGATTTCTCTTCTTAAGTAGTTTATTTTTTCTTCAATTTCTTGTTTGGTTATTTGCCGGTTCATAAGTTTTAAGATTCGGTTGTTTATGTGTTGAATAGGTAGGTCTAGGTAATTACAGATTTTTCCTTCTGTAGCTATCAACTTTACTAATCTCTTAGTTAGAAATTTAGGGTGGGTATAGAGGAGTCTCAGCCAGGCTATGTTCTTTGTCTCTGTTAAGATTTTTTCTAAAAGCCAGACTAAGTCTCTTCTTTTATATAAGTCTTTACCCCAGGAAGTTATATCTTGGGCTACTATATTGAGTTCTTTTACCCCCTTTTTATCTAAAAATCTTACCTCTTCCAAGATAGTTTCAGGTTTTCTACTTTTAAGAGTACCTCTGATAAGAGGGATGGCGCAGTAAGAACAGAGGTTTGAACACCCTTCAGCTATTTTAAGGTAAGATAAATGAGTAGGTTCACTTAAAATTCTTTGAGGGTTTTCCCAGTTTATTACTCCTATTAAGGCATCTATATCTTTTAAATATTTAGCTAATAAAGTCTTATATCTTTTTACTAAACATCCCCAGACGATTACTTTAGAGAGTTTGCCTTTTCTTTTTAAATCCAGAGCTTCTTTTATTGTTTCTATTGATTCAACTTTCGCTGGTTCTATAAAGGCGCAGGTATTGATTATTAAAATCTGAGAGGCTTGAGGAGAGGTAATTTTAAAGCCTTTATTTTTTAAGCGAAAAAGAATTTTTTCTGAATCTACCTTATTTCGGGGACAACCCAAAGAGATTAAGCCTACCTTCATTATTTATTCTTTAACCTTGAACCCAGAAGAGTCTACAATATAAGATGTGGGTTTTTTTAGATTAGAGGTAGGGATTAGTTCCCCTGATAATTCTAAAACCACCAGAGAAGGATTGCTTATCTTTATCTCTATTTTTTCTTTAGCTTGCCAGTTCTCTTTATTCCCGGCTAAAAGAATCCCCGAAAATACAAGCTTTCCATCGGTCTTTACTTCTATGAAGACTTTTCCCTTAGTAAGTAGATTTACAAATGGTTTAGCCAATTTTTTTTTAGAAATAACTTTTGGAGCAGAACTTATTTCTTTAACAACTGAGGGAGGTGCCTTTTCAGGTTTAGGTCTTAAGAAGAAAAAGAGAGAAAATAACCCTCCTACTCCTATTAATACTAATAATACAATATTTTTAACCTTTTTTGAGGAAGGCCAAAGCCTGCTAAGTTCTTCTATTCTTTTAATTTTTGGAGGCTCTTTCTTTATAGTTTTTTTGAGAGGAGAGGAGGGTTTTTCTAAGAAGCAGTTTTCAATTTCTCCTATTAGGTCTTTTCTTCCTAAAAAAGTAGCATAAATCTTTAAGAACCCTTTAAGGTAAAACTGGCTTATACTTTCTAAGTTATCAGCTTCTTCTATTTTTTTAATTATCAGGGGAGCAAGTTTAGTAAGCTGAGAGGCTTCTTTAAGGGTTATTTTCTTTTCTCTTCTCGTTTCTTTTAAGATTTTGCATATTTGATGTATTTCCATAGTAATTATTCTTTTTCTTGCTGGTATTTTTTAAGGTAATCTTCTCGGTCTACTAAAATTACCCGAGGTTTACTTCCCTGAAAAGGTCCTACTATGCCTTCCTGTTCCATAAGGTCTAAGAGGCGAGCAGCCCTGGTATAACCTACTCTTAATCTTCTCTGGAGGATAGAAGCTGAAGCTTGATTGGCTTCTAAAACTACTTTTATAGCTTCATCTAAGAGTTCATCTTTTTCCAAAGTTATTTTAGGTTTTCTCTGAAGTTCTAATATTTCTTGGTTATAAGTAGGTTTAGCTTGGTTCTTTATGAAATTTACCAGAATCTCTAAGTCTTCTTCGTCTAAGAAACAACCCTGAGCTCTTGTAGGTTTCACCATGCCTGGTTTTATGAACAAGAGGTCGCCCCGGCCTAAAAGTTTTTCTGCCCCTACAATATCTAAAACAGTGCGGGAGTCAACTTTAGAGGCAACTTTAAAGGATATCCGGGCGGGAAAATTAGCTTTTATTACTCCAGTAATTACATCTACCGAAGGTCTCTGGGTGGCTAATATAAGGTGGATACCCACAGCTCGGGAGAGTTGGGCTAGTCTTAATATAGCAGTTTCTATCTCATCACGAGCTACCACCATCAAATCTGCTAATTCATCAATTACTATTACTATAAAGGGTAGCCTTTCTTCTTTATTTTTGCGGAGATTATAGAGGTCAATATTACGAGTCCCTTCTTCAGCCAGGAGACTATATCTTTTTTCCATCTCTTCGGTAGCCCATAAGAGCACGCCCTTTGCCTTTTTAGGCTCAGAGATAATCGGACAGAGTAGGTGAGGTATTTCTGAGAAGTGGGCTAACTCTACCATTTTAGGGTCAATAAGAATAAATTTTGCTTCCTCAGGGGTTGCCTTGAAAAGGATTGAGGATATGAGGGAGTTAACACAGACAGTCTTTCCTGACCCCGTAGTTCCGGCAATTAGAAGATGAGGCATTTCTTTCAGGTCAGCAATTAAGGGGAGGCCCTGGGTATTTTTTCCAATCCCCAGAGTAAGTTTAGACTTACTGGTTATAAATTCTTTAGACTCTACAACTTCTCTTAAGTAGACAATATGGGCAAAACTATTAGGGACTTCTACCCCTACAGTGCCTTTCCCGGGAAGGGGAGCCACTATTCTTACCTGGCTGGATTTTAAAGCCAGAGCTATGTCGTCAGCTAAAGAGGAGATTTTAGTAATTTTTGTCCCGGGAGCTAATTCCAGTTCGTAGAGAGTTACTACCGGTCCTTTTTCTATGTTTACTATTCTGGCTTCAATGCCGAAGTCAGTGAGGGTTTCTTTCAGGTTTTTAGAGTTTAATTCTATGTCTTCTTTTATTTTTCTTTCATCTATAGAAGGGGGCTCTTTAAGGAGCGAAGGATGGGGGAGTTGAAAGCCATCTTTAGTTTCAGTTGAAGAGGGTAGGTTTTTCTGAAGAGGAGGTTTCTGAGGAGAAAGGTTTTTTTTAGGAGGTGCTTTTTTCTTCTTTACTGATATTAGGTTAGGAGTTGAAGGGGTTAGTTTAAATTTTATCCTTTGTTTTTTTAGCTCTTTATCTATTTTTTTTAGGGTAGCTCTTTTTTCTTTGTGGTTGGAGTATATCTTTTTAAGATAGTTAGAGGCATTCTTAAAAAGCTTTAAAATAGCTTCTCCTTCTAAGATAAAAACTCCACTCAAAAAAAGTATTCCTCCGATTATAAAGGCACCGGTTATTCCTAAGTATTTACTTAAGAATATTGAGATTACATAACCTATGAGCCCGCCTTTTTCAAAACCTAAAGAGCCTTCTCTTTGAAAGTAAGGTAGAGAAAGTAGCAGAGAGAAAGAAAACATAGTTATAATGAGGGCTATTATTAGAGTAAAGGTACTTTCTAAGGGTCGGGGGGTCTTTAAGATATTAGTTACCCTTAACCCAGCAAGGATTAAAGCCAATACTATTAAATAAGGACTGTATTTTCCCAGAAGAAAGATAAGTCCTCCTCCTAAGTAAAGGCCAAATATTCCAATTAAGTTTTTAGGAGGGTAGTTGGGATGAGAAGTATAGAAAGAGAAATCTTCTTTTTGGAAAGAAAGAAGGGATAAAGTTAAGATGACGCTTAAACTGAAGAGGGAAAGGCAGGTTATCCATTTACCTATTTTCTTCATCTGCCTGTTTCTTACTTAAGGTAATTTTTCCTTGCTGGTCTATCTGGAGGATTTTTACTTTAATTACATCTCCTTCTTTTAGGTAGTCAGAGACATTTTTAACAAAGTTAGGAGAAATTTCGGAGATATGAAGGAGGCCAAGTTTACCCGGTTTAATTTCACAGAAAGCACCAAAACTGGTAATTCGAGTAACCTTAGCAGTATAAACTTTTCCTACTTCTAAATCTTGAGTTATTTCTTCGATCATTTTCATTCCTTTTTCCAGAGCTTCTTGAGTCTCGGCGGAGATTGTTACTTCTCCTTTTTCATCGTCTATATCTACAGAAACCTCCGCCTGGTTAATTATTTTTCTTATCGTCCTTCCCCCTGGCCCAATTAACTCTCCGATTTTTTCAGGATTGATTTTTAATGTTTTTATTTTAGGAGCATATTCAGAAATATTAGTCCGAGGTTTAGCCAAGGTTTTTAACATCTTCTCTAAAATTTGAAGGCGGACTTCTAAAGCCTTAGATAAGGCTTCTTGAATAAGGGGATAATCGATACCTGAGATTTTAAGGTCTAACTGGATGGCAGTTATTCCCTTTTTTGTCCCGGCTATTTTAAAATCCATATCTCCGGAGTGGTCTTCTATGCCGGCAATATCTACCAAGATAAGATGCTGGCTTTCTTCTTTTATAAGGCCTAAAGCTATCCCGGCTACGGGTTCCTGGATGGGGACCCCTGCATCCATTAAAGAAAGGGTAGCTGCACATACTGAAGCCATAGAAGAAGAACCATTAGATTCCAATATTTCTGAGACCACCCTGATAGTATAAGGAAATCTATCTTTTTTGGGGATAACTGCTTCTAAGGCTTTTTCAGCTAAGGCCCCGTGGCCTATTTCTCGACGGGAAGGAGCTCTTAAAGGAGAGACTTCTCCTACTGAAAAAGGAGGAAAGCTATAATGGAGCATAAAATGTTTAAAGGTTTGGCCTTCTAAGGCTTCAATCATCTGTTCGTCAGAAGTGGTTCCTAAGGTAGTTACTGCTAAGGATTGGGTTTGCCCCCGGGTAAATATTGCCGAACCATGGGTCCGGGGTAGCACTCCTACTTCACACCATATTGGCCTGAGTTCTGAGGGCTTTCTTTTGTCTGGGCGTATCTTTTCAGTAAGTATTTTTTTTCTTACAAATTCCTTTTCTAACTTCTCTAAACCATATTTAAGGAGAGATTCTTCAATATCTTTAAATTCTTCTTTTTCTTTTAATTTTTCCAGTAGTTCTTTTCTCAATTGGAATCTTTCTTCTTTAGTTTCTTTTTTATAGAGCTCCTCTAAGAAAGGAGTAATTTCTTCTTTAATATTATTTAAGATTGAAGGTTCAACTTTAAAAAGTTGAGGTACAACTTTTTCTCTTCCTACTTTTTTTCTTAATTCTTCCTGGGCAGTAATTAAATCCTTAATGTAGTTATGAGCAAATTTTATTGCTTCTAAGATAACTTCTTCTTTTTCCTGGTCGGCTTTGGCTTCAATCATTAAGATTTTTTCCTTATTGGCAGTTACTATTATGTCTAAAGGAGACGCCTCTCTTTGGGCATAGGTAGGGTTGATTATAAATCCCTGGGAGTTTCTTCCTACTCTTATTGCTCCCACGGGTTCCTGGAAAGGGATATCAGAAATAGTCAAGGCTGCTGAAGCCCCATTTATGGCTAAGACATCAGGGTCATTCTCAGCATCAGAAGAAAGGACAACACAGACTATCTGCACACTATTTCTTAATTCGGAAGGGAAGAGAGGCCGGATAGACCTATCTACTACACGGGCTGAAAGTATTTCTATCTCCTTGGGTTTTCCTTCTCTTTTAAAAAACCCTCCCGGAATCTTTCCGGCAGCATAAGTTTTTTCCTGGTAATCTACGGTTAAAGGAAAAAAATCTGTGTCCTGAGCTTCTTTGCTCATACAGGCAGTAACTAAGACCACTGTTCCTTTCAGCTGGACAGTTACTGCTCCATTTGCCTGGGAAGCTAACTTTCCAGTTTCCAGGATAATCTCTCCTGAGGGTGTATTTACTTTTACTTGTAAAGGCGTCATTTGCGCAGTTTTAATTCTTTTATGAGTTTCTGGTATTTTTCCGGGTCTTCTTTTTTGAGGTAGTTGAGAAGTCTCCGCCGCCTTCCTACTAGACTGAGAAGGCCCCGGCGGGAGTGGATGTCTTTTTTGTGGGTTTTAAAATGTTCAGAAAGGTTATTAATCCTTTCAGTAAGGATAGCAATCTGTACTTGGGCAGAGCCCGTATCTTGAGGGTGGGCTTTAAATTTCTCAATTAATTCTTTCTTCTTTTTTTTACTTATTCTCACAATTCTCCTCCTGATGAAATATTATACCTCTAATTTTAAATATTGTAAACCCCCTCCTGTATTTTTGTTTCTACAGTTTTGGAAACTATTTTTGCTTTGTGCCCACCCTATCTACTGTGCTTAATTCTGTTTTTCTAGCCAGAACTTTTTGGATAGGTAGAGCTAACTCTCAATTTAGTATCTTTGATATAAAGAGAGTTGTTTTATTCTCTTAAGCATATTAGGGTGGGTACTCATAGCTTCTAAAAGCTTGTCAGAAAAACTTAATCTTATTTTTTTCTTCTGAAGTTGTTTTAATTCGTAAGGGTCTATTGTCCCACTCTTATCTAAGTCTAATTGAGCTAATTCAGTAATTTCTTTTCGGGATTTAGAGATATCGTTCAGAAAGAAGGCTTTAATACCTTCTAATTCTCTTAGATTCTCCCGGGGCAGTTTAGCTGAACCGTAGACTAATTTATATAAGGCAGAAGCTAAACTTGAGGGATGATTCCCCAATTCTACTGAACCTTTATCAGCAAAATATTCTCTAATTCGAGAGGCATAAAGAACCAGGAGATTACTGATAAAATATAAGAGGAGTGCTCCTATCCCCAGAAGGAAGGTATAGCCTTGGGATTCTCGTCGTCGGGAAAAACTTCCAAAAAATAAGAGATGAAAAGCAATTCTATAAAGAATTAGAGGAATTACTGAAAGAAAGGTAATAAAGAGAACATCCCTATTCTTTAAGTGACTTAGTTCATGGCCTAAAACTGCAGAAAGTTCTTCCTTATTTAGAAGATTGAGAATGCCTTGAGTAACACAGACTTTTCCATCTTTGAGGCTTCTTCCAAAAGCAAAGGCATTAGGGATATGCCAGGCAGATATCCCTACTTTAGGAGTAGGTATTTTAGCTTTTTTAGAGAGGTTTTCTACTATTTCAAAAAGTTGGGGAGCTTCTATTTTGCTTACATATTTTACTCTCATCGTCCATTCTACTATTTTAGGTCCTATAAGGTATTGAAAAGCCATTATAAATAAAGCTAAGACTACATAAAAGGCAAAACTAGTTATTCCTAATAAATAAGAAAAGACTACTACTATTGCGTAGATAAGGCCAAAAAATAAGATTAAAAGTAAACTTAGTCTTAAGTTTAAACTCCACATAGTTGAATATTATATCACTTTTATTTATTTAGGCAACTCTTTGTTTTTAAATTGTCAAGCCAATTTAAGAGTTTAAGAGTAAAAAATAATTTCCCAACAAAAGCTTAAGACACCTTTGA
>QNCG01000022.1 GCA_003644445.1 Candidatus Duberdicusella sinuisediminis
GAATACTTTCCTTAGCACCTTCTATCACTGAGACTATATTTGTTCTGGGATGTGGAGATAAACTCGTGGGAGTAACTGAATTTTGTAACTGGCCTCCTGAGGCTAAATTGATAGATAAAATTGGAGGTTTCTCTACCCCGGATATAAAGAGAATAATTTCTTTAAATCCTGATTTGGTATTAGCCACAGATTTTCATTTAAAAATCATTAACTACTTGAAAGAAAGGGGAATAAATACATATGTTATAGAAGCCAAAACAATTTTAGATGCTCCTCAAAGTATAATTCAGGTAGGCAAAGCCATTAATTGCAAAGATAAAGCAAATAAATTAGTAAAAGAATTGAAAAATGAAATGGATACTCTTTTAGAAAAAACAAAAAAGATACCCAAAAAGGTGCGTGTATGTTATCTCTGTGATATCTTTTGTGTTGCCTGGAGGTCCTGTGCAATGAGTAAGTTAATTGAAACATTAGGAGGAATAAACATTGGAAGAAATATTAAGTCAAATCAGCAAGAATCCGTCCTTAAGGAGATTGCCGAGGAGAATCCTGAAGTGATAATTACAGCTAAGGGGCACAGAGAAAGTGTAGATTTATTATCTTTTGTTAAAGAGACTCCCTATTTTAAGAAAACTCGAGCTTACAAGAACAATAGAATTTATCAAATTCAAGCAGAATTGGTATGTCGTCCTGGACCAAGAGCAATAATAGGATTGAGAAGACTTGCTAAATTTATTCATCCCGAGGTATTTTAAGAATGGGAGTATACCATATTACTTATACACCAGAGTTAAGACAAGTCTGTCTCTATATGGACGGGGGATGTAGTTTTTCCTGTCATGGCTGTATCACTGACTCCCATCCCCAGGATTATCATATAAAAGATGCAAAAAAGGAAAAGAATAGAACTTTAAAAATCCAAGAAGTTATATCTTTTTTAAAACCCCTTGATTTTAAAAAAGTTATCTTCTTGGGGAAAGAACCAACAGAGGATGTGGATTTCTTACCACTGGTAAGATTTCTAAAGGAAAGGTTTCTCAGTTTTAACATTTTACTTACTAATGGGTACAGATTTGTAGAGGAAGAGGTAATTGATGAGGTTTGTGTAAGTATTAAAGCCATATCAAAGAAGTTATTTAAGGATTTTACAGGAAAAGAGGAACCAGAAAGAGCTTTAAGAAACTTTAAAAGATATGTAGACAGACCCAAAGTTAAAGTGCGGGCAGAAAGTATTTTTATTCCTGGTTATATTGAGAGTAAAGAGATAGAAAAGATTGCCCAATTTATTGCTAATATAAGTCCAGAAATCCCTTATCGTATTGATGGATATGTACCCTATTCAAGTAAGGATAAATTCAGACGACCAACTAAAAATCAGATGGAAAAAGCCAAAAGAAGAAGTGAGAGATATCTAAAAAATGTTTCCATTTTACATTCTAAGATGAAGGTAAGATATAAAGTGGAAAGAGTATATTAAATGAAAAAGAAAATCCTATTCTTTACTTGCATTCTTTTACTTTCATATAATAGTGTTTTGATTGAATGTGCTACTAAGGTTTATCCTCAAAAAATTATCTCTTTAGGTCCTTCCTTAACAAAGGAGTTATATCTTTTAGAAGCAGAGGACAGACTTATTGGATGCACAATCTATGCGCCTGAATGTGCTAAAGATAAAGAGAAGGTTGGGACAGTTATTGATATAAATTTGGAGAGGATAATAAAACTTAAGCCAGATTTAGTATTGGCTACATCTTTGCTCAACCCCAAACAGGTAGAGAAGCTGAGAAAGTTAAAAATAAAAGTTGTTGTTTTCTCTCAGGCAATAAGTTTTCAAGAATTATGTGACCAATTTTTGGAATTGGCAAAGCTTATAAGAAAGGAAGAGAAGGCAAGCCAGATAATTAAAGAAGTGAAAGAAAAAGTAAAGAGTATAAGAAATAAGACAAAGGCTTTAAAGAAAACCAGAGTATTTATCCAGGTAGGAGCAAAGCCTTTATTTACTCCTGGGAAAAACTCTTTTGTGAATGATTTTATAGAATTTGCAGGAGGAATAAATATCGCTAAGGATACAGAAATTGGCATTTACTCTCGGGAGAAGATCTTAGAAAAAAATCCTGATGTGATTATTATTGTAACAATGGGAATTAGAGGGATAAAAGAGAAAGAAATCTGGCAGAGATATAAAAATATAAATGCAGTTAAAAACAAAAGAATATGTATTATTGATTCTTATAAGATTTGCAGTCCCACACCAGTTAGTTTCGTAGAGACATTAAAAGAATTGGTTAAGATTTTACATCCGGAGACAGAATGAATAAAAGATTAATAAACTGGCTTAGCTGGTCATCCATTCTAATATTGGCTGTATTTATTGTAATGTTTCTCTCATTATGCATTGGTTCTGTAAAAGTTTCTTTAAGTCAGATTTTTAATCCCTCGGATAGAATAATCAAGGAAATTTTATTTAAAATTCGTCTTCCCAGAATTATTTTGGGTTTTGCAGTTGGAGGAGCACTTGCTATTGCAGGGGTTATCTTGCAGGGACTGTTTAGAAATCCTTTAGTGGAACCGTATACCTTAGGGATTTCTGGAGGAGCAGGAGTCTTTGTCTGTTTAAACATTGTTTTGAAGATCTATCAGAAATTTGGGGTAATAACTTTTCCCATTTCAGGTTTCGTAGGCGCAGGATTGGTAATTATTTTAGTTTATATTTTAAGCATTAAAAAAGGCAAATTAAGGATTCAGGGACTTTTACTAACCGGGGTTATGATAAGTTTTATTTCCTCATCTCTTATAATGCTTATTATGGCAATGACTAAAGCTGAGAACTTACATGGGATAGTTTTCTGGATAATGGGTTCTTTAGAAGAGCCAAATATATTTCTTGTAAAAATGACCCTTTTAGTCTCAATTTTAGGACTTTTAATTTCCTGTATATTCTCTTTGGATTTAAACGCTTTTTCCTGTGGTGAGAAGGAAGCACATCATCTGGGAGTAGATGTTGAGAAAACAAAGAAGTTACTCTTTATTCTGGCATCTGTTCTTACGGGTGTATGCGTATCAGTCGCGGGGATAATTGGATTTGTTGGGCTTTTGGTTCCCCATCTTATGCGTATGCTGGTAGGAGAAGACCATAGAATACTACTCCTAAGTTCTTATCTATGTGGTGCAGGATTTCTAATTTTCTCTGATACTCTGGCAAGAACAATTATCTCTCCTTTAGAACTTCCTGTAGGGGTTATTACCGGAATTATTGGTGGAAGTTTATTTATTTATGTGCTTACTAAGAGGGGGAGATAATGCTGGAAACAAAGAGCTTGGTATGTGGTTATGATAATTTCCTGCTTAAAGGTATAAGTTTTAAAGTAAATTTTTCTGAGCTGGTAGGAATAATTGGACCTAATGGTTCGGGTAAAACTACATTAATTAGAGCGATAACTAAACTGGTTAGACCAAAAGAAGGGAAGATAATTTATCAGGGAAAAGATATAACCAAATTGAGTTTTAAAGAATTAGCAAAAGAGATTGCCGTTGTTTCTCAGGATGCATATTTCCCTGATATGGTAAAAGTTAAAGATTTTGTGCTTCTGGGAAGAATTCCTCATTTTAAAAAATTCCAATTTTTGGAGACAAACAAAGATTTAGAGATTGTAGAGGAAGTTATGAAGTTGACAGGAATATTAGAAATCAAGGATAGATTTTTAAAGGAAACGAGTGGTGGAGAAAGGCAACTTGTTTTAATTGCCAGGGCATTAGCCCAGGAACCAAAGTTGCTCTTATTGGATGAGCCCACAGCCTATTTAGATATAACACACAAGATAAAGATACTGGATTTGATAAGAAAGTTAAATAAAAAATATAGTTTAACTGTGTTGATTGTCTTACATGATTTAAATTTAGCAAGTCAATATTGTGATAGGTTAATTTTGCTTAAGGAAGGAAAAATTTATAAAATTGGTACACCCTCTGAAGTTTTAACTTATCAAATCATCGAAGAGGTTTACCAAACTGTGGTAATCGTAAAAGAAAATCCCTTTAATTTTAGACCCTATGTATTTTTAGTTTCAGAGGAGGAAATGAAAAGAAGGAGGAAAGATGAGAAGAAAAGGATTAATTCAGATTTATACCGGTGATGGGAAAGGAAAGACTACTGCAAGTATTGGTCTGGCTATAAGAGCAAAGGGGCAGAGATTTAGAGTTTGCGTTATCTATTTTCATAAAGAACCTAAAAGATGGAGATACGGAGAATATAGGATTTTAAAAAAATTGGGAATAGATACATTTGGTTTTGCTAAAAAGCATCCCCATTTTTATAAGAAGGTAAAGAAAGGAGAGATGAGAAAAGAGTGTCTTAAAGCACTCAAGTTTATTAAGAAAATATTTGAGAAAGCAAAATATGACCTGCTTATCTTAGATGAGATACTTATCTCTTTACGAGAGGGCTACTTAAAAGAGGAAGAAATCTTAGAAATAATGGATTTAAAACCAAAAAATCTGGAGTTGGTTTTAACAGGTAGATTCCTGGCAAAAAATATAACCGATAAGGCAGATTATGTGACGGAGATGAAGAAGGTAAAACATCCTTTCGATAAGGGAATAGTGGGAAGAAGGGGGATAGAATATTAAAGCATTAGAAAGATGGATAAGACAATTTATAGGGAATACTTAGATAAAAGGAATAAGAAGATTATAGAATTGAGAAAGAAAGGTAGAGCTTTAAAATGGCTGGCGTATAAATTTAAATTGAGCATTCGTCAAATAAGTAGAATTTTAGCAAAACATTCCAAAAAATAGATATGTCCAAAAATGTCTATTGATGGAAATGAAATATAATGAAAAAATTCATCTATCACTTGCTCTTTAAAGTATTTTTGGCCGGATAGGCAGGGGAAGTGAGGGTGAGATTCCCTCCGCTGCCCGGCAACGGTAATGCTTCTACTTATTGAAAGGAGACAAGCCCGGTCGACTGCTTATCTCAGGAAGTACCTTCTTGGGGAGGGAAGAAAAATAAGCGAAATGTTATTATTTAGCCGACCTCAAGAAGGTCGGCTTTTTTATTAACATATTATACGAGGAGGTGCTGGAATGAAAAAGTTTGTCTTAAGTCTAGGTATGGCTTTTATTCCTCTATTAGCTTCTGCACAAGAAATCCCTGCTTATCAACTTGGAAAGATTGTAGTTACAGCTACAAAAACAGAGCAATATCAGGCAGAAGTTGGAAGTTCAACTACTGTAATCACATCTGATGATTTGAAAAAAGAAGGTAAGACCTTTGTCCTGGATGCCTTAAGGGATGTTCCGGGAGTTTCAGTTATGCAGTATAGTAGTTTTGGCGGAGCGACTTCTATATATTTAAGAGGTTCTAAGCCCGGACATACTTTGGTGATGATTGATGGAGTGGAGGTAAATGATCCAATGGGCATTGATAGGTCTTTTGATTTTGCCCACTTATTAACTGATGATGTTCAGAAAATTGAGGTAGTGCGGGGTCCTCAATCTACTCTTTATGGCTCTGATGCTATTGGAGGTGTAATTAATATAATTACAAAAAAGGGTAAAGGTAGACCCAGATGGAAGACATTGTTTGAAGGCGGTTCATATAATACATTTAAGGAATCTTTAAGTTACGGAGGCTCCAATGAAAGATTTAATTATTATTTTTCTCTGATTCGTTTAGATTCAGATGGGATTTCCAAGGCAAAGGATGGCTCTGAAGACGATGCGTATAGAAATACAACTTTCTCAAACCGTCTGGGTTATAAAATTTTAGAGAATGTCAATTTAGACTTAGTTTTTCGCTATACAGATGTAAAGGCAGATATAGATGATGGGGCATATCAGGATGATCCCAATTATATTGCCTGGTGGAAGGATCTTGTGGGAAAGGCTTCCTTAAGTCAATCTGTAAACTCCTTCTGGGATTACAAACTTTCTTTCTCATATTCCAGGACTAAAAGGATGTATCGGGATGACCCTGATAGTGTGGATGCTTTTGACAATACTCACAACTGGTATATAGGAGATGATAAGAAATTTGAATGGCAGAATAACTTTATTCTTGCTGATTGGAATACAATTACAGCAGGATTTGAGTATGAAGAAGAAAGAGGTTTTTCAGATGGAAGAAATTCTTGGGATAGGTTTGATAGAAAGAGTGTAGATAATAAAGGATATTATTTACAAGACCAGATAAACTTGGGGGATAAATTTTTTACAACACTTGGAATTAGAATAGATGATCATGAACTTTTTGGAACAGAAACTACATATAAGATATCTTCTGCCTATATTATTTCTCGAACAGGGACCAGAGTTAAAGCCAACTGGGGAACAGGTTTTAAAGCTCCTTCTTTATATCAGCTTTACTCCAGTTACGGCAGTCCTGATTTAGAACCGGATGAAAGTAATAGTTACGACTTTGGATTTGAACAGAGTTTGCTAAACAATAAAATATCTTTTGGTTTAATCTATTTTCACAATAATTTTAAAAATATGGTCGATTTTGATATGGCTACCTTTAAGTACAAAAATATTGGCAGAGCAAAGACTAAGGGTATAGAGACTGAATTAGCTTTTAAACCCTGGAAGGATTTGAAAATAGGAATTAACTATACCTACTTAGATACAGAAAATAAAGAAACAGGTAAAGAATTAGGTAGAAGGCCTAAACATCAGGTAGCTCTTGATATAAACTATAAGTTTCTGGATAAAGGAAACCTTAATCTCTCTACAACCTACGTTAGCTCCCGCTGGGATGATGATGCCAATACAAAAAGGTTGAAACAATATGCTAAGATTGACCTTACAGTTACTTATGATTTGACAAAGAATTTTCAAATCTTTGCTAGGGCAGAGAATTTGTTTGATAAGGATTATGTGCAAATCCGGGGATACGAGATGCCCAAAGCATCTTTCTATGCTGGAGTAAAAGCATCGTTTTAAACTTAAGATAAAAAACTTTTCACAAGAAGCATTGCTTACAATGTGACACTGCTACTAATGAGACACAATAAGAACTCTTCCCCCCTCCCTATGCCGAGAGGAATTATTTCTGGAATTAAAAGAAAATTTCTAAAAATTTTTAAAATAACTTTACTCATCAAAAAAATGTGATAAAAAAGGTAAGTTTTCAGAAATTTTGCTATAATCTCCATGGAGGGGTTGACTCAAATTTATACTGGCGAAGGAAAAGGTAAAACTACTTCAGCTTTAGGTCTGGTTATAAAAACAAGAGAACACAGCTTAAAAATAGCCTAGGTATCTTTTTATAAAGAGCCTCAGAAATATAAACACGGAGAGTTTTCTATTCTAAGAAAAAGGGAGTCTTAGGGCTTTTAGATACTAAACCTCCTAATATAGAATTAATCCTAACCGGGAGGTCTACTCCTAAGAAAATTATAGAAAAGGCTGATTTAGTAAGTTATATAAAAAACATAAAATACCCTTATGATAAAGGCTTTAAGACTCGTAAAGGGATTGAATATTAACCCAAATTTTTCATTACCTGCCCGCCGATGTTCACATATTCTCTTAGCAGGCGGAGAAAAATTTGTCTAAGGAGAAGCCCCTTCTTTTGAAGAGGCTCAGGTTAACAGCCCATTAAAAATGGACTGGGATTTGCCTTTGTACCTTTTTGGTATAAAGCTTTACTGCCCAACTGTAACATTTTGAATAAGGGACAAAGCTTTTCAAAACTCTGGTGCAAATTTTGGTTAAAATTTACAGAAGATTTAATTTTATGGTATAATAAATTGGAATGAAGAGTTATTTTCCTTTAGCTTTAGTTATATCTTTGGGAGTTCACATAGTAATTATTGGGGGGCTGCCTCATTTCCCTCTTTCTTCTTTTAAAAAATCACCTTTAAAATCTCCTGAGACAAAATTTATAGAAGTTAAAAAGAAAGAAATTACCCCTCCTAAAAAAATATTTTCAAAAATTGCCCCTCCTTACTTAGACGTCAAAAAAGAACTTTTTTCAACTTCAGAGACAAAAAATAACTCTTTTAGAAAAATCAAATTAAAAAATGATATCTTGCTTAATCCCAAAGAATTAATCTTAACCAAAACTAAACAAGATTTAGATTCTTACCCTCCTTATATGAATTATTACGAAAAAATAAGAGAAAGGATAAAGAAAATTGCCTACGAAAACTTTAACGTTAATTCCTCAGGAAAAGTATTCTTAAATTTCACCATCAATAACTCTGGAAATCTTATAGCCATCTATTTAGATGAAAAAAATTCTTCGGCCCCACAAATTTTAAAAAGAATAGCTAAAGATTCTATAGAAAAATCTTCACCTTTCCCTAAATTTCCTAAAGAATTAGAAAAGTTTAATACTCTCACTTTCAACCTTTCTATACAATTTAAAACCAATTGACATAATAAGATTTAAGTGTTATAGTTAGTTTCTATGAGGAGAAAGGCAACAGTTACAGGAAGTTTTTATCCTGGACAGAGTTCCTTAATTGAAGATTTTATTAAGGAAAATATGCCTCAAAAACTTCATCTTCAAGAAGCTAAGGGGGTAATGCTTCCTCATGCTGGCTATATTTATTCAGGAGGAGTAGCTGTAGAGACAGTGGCTAAAACCAAACCTAAAGAAATTTTGATTATAATGGGACCTAACCATACGGGAAGAGGTGCTTTATTCAGTGTTTATCCTGAAGGAGTATGGGAAACTCCTTTGGGAGATATTGAAATAGCTAAGGAATTAGCTCAGAAGATCACTGGAAATAATTTACTTCAATTAGATACTCAAGCTCATTTTTATGAACACTCTATTGAAGTTGAACTTCCCATTTTAAAATATTTTTTTGGAGATTTCAAAATTGTCCCTATAGTTTGTAGCTTAGCAAATATCTCTGTATATAGAGAAATAGCTAAAATTATCTATCAGGCTTTAAGGGAAGAAAAAATTTTGGAAAAAAGTTTAATAGTGGCTTCTTCGGATATGACTCATTATCAACCTCAAAAAATTGCTTCTCAGAATGATAAGTTTGTTATAGAGGCTATCCTTAATTTAGATACTGCTGAATTCCTAAAAAGAGTAGAAGAAAAAGATGTTTCTATGTGCGGGGTAGCTCCTGTAGGGATAATGTTAGAAATTCTACAACTCTGGGGAGCAAAAAGCTCTTCGTTAATAAAATATACTACCAGTGCTGAAAGAAATAGAGATTATTCTTCAGTGGTGGGCTACGCAGGAATTATTTTTAACTAAAATGAACGAAGAAATAAAAAAGAAAGTAGACGAAGACTGGAAAAGACAAGTAGAAAAAGAAAAACAGCAATCTCAAAAAAACCAGGAAACTTTCCACCAGCCCAGTTTTACTATATTAGTTTCCTCTTTAAGCATGCAGGCTATGATAGCTATGGGAAAGTTAGAAAGTCCTATTACTGGAAAAAAAGAAGAGAATTTAGAACAAGCCCGTTTTTTAATAGATACTTTAGGTATACTCCAAGAAAAAACCAGAGGAAACTTAACTCCTGAAGAGGAACATTTCTTAGAAGACTCCTTATTTCATTTAAGAATGAACTATGTAGAAGTACAAAATTTAAAAAATAAAGGTCTGTAAGGAGAAGGGATGATTGATGAGGAATTATTAAAGATTTTAGTTTGTCCGGCCTGTAAATCCGATGTAGTTTTAGAAGGAGAAGAGATAGTCTGTGTGGGTTGTAAGTTAAGGTATCCTATAAAAGACGGTATCCCTATAATGCTGGTAGAAGAAGCTAAAAAGCCTGAAGATGAAAATAAAAAAGAATAAAAAAGTATTGGTAATTCATGGCCCTAATCTTAACCTCTTAGGAAAAAGAGAAGTTTCTGTCTACGGCAAGACTACTTTGAGAGAACTTAATACACTTTTAAAGAAAGAAGCCAAAAAATTGAACTTATCTCTGGAAACTTTTCAATCCAATTCTGAAGGTGAAATTGTAAATAAAATAAATTCCTCTTTAGGCAAAGTAGACTTTATAATAATAAACCCTGCGGCCTACACCCATACCAGCGTAGCTATAAGAGATGCTCTCTTAAGTGTAGAAATCCCCACTATAGAAGTTCACCTTTCCAACA
The DNA here is from genome assembly GCA_003644445.1 of Candidatus Duberdicusella sinuisediminis. GTDB lineage: Bacteria > Omnitrophota > Gorgyraeia > Duberdicusellales > Duberdicusellaceae > Duberdicusella > Duberdicusella sinuisediminis. The sequence goes on from QNCG01000022.1 coordinate 10,070, forward strand.
TCTTCGCCCGAGAAGAATTTAGAAAAAAATCTCTAATTTCCGATGTAGTAAAAGGAGTAATCTCTGGTTTAGGTATACACTCATACCTACTTGCCTTAAAAGCAGTAAAGGCTCTAATCAGTTAAGTTGTTAAGTTCAATAAAAATTGGAAAAGCGATTCAAAAAAAGATTTAGGAAGGTTATTTCATCAATCAAGAGAGAAAACCTGGATTCACTCTTCGTCTCTTCAGAAGCTAACATTCTCTATCTTACCGGGCTAAGAATAGAAGGTTATCTTTTGGTCTGCTCCCAAAAAATAATTCTTTTTACTGATTTTCGCTATTTTTTGGAAGCTAAGAAAAGGACAAAGAAATTAGGGATTGATTTAGCTATCTATGAATATGATATTTTTAGATTTATTGCTAATAGAATAAAGGGGCTTCTTCTTAAAAAAGTAGGCTTTGAAAGCACTCACCTCTCTTACCAAGAATTCTCCGAATTAAAAAAACATCTTAAAAATGTAGAACTAATACCTACTTTCTTGCTGATAGAAAAGTTAAGAATGATAAAAGATTCTCAAGAACTCTCTCTTATTAAAAAGGGAGTAAGTATAACCGAAGAAGCCTTTTCTTTCTTAGAAAGCACAATCTATGAAGGTTTAACTGAAAAATTCTTGGCTGTAGAAGCTGAAAAATTTATCAAACTAAAAGCTGAAGATATAGCCTTCCCTCCGATTATAGCAGTAGGAAAAAATTCTTCTTATCCTCACTATAAAACTGGAGAAGCAAAAATTAGAAGAAAAGAAGTTGTCTTAATTGATTTAGGCTCAAAATATTATGGATATTGCTCTGACTTGACAAGAGTCTTTTTTTTAAGTAAAATGCCCCATTATCTTAAAAAAATTATAGATATCGTAAGAAAAGCAAAAGAGTTGAGTCTGAAAAAGATTAAGGAAGGAGTAAAAATAAAAGAAATAGACAGAACAGCCCGAAACTACATTGAAAAAAAGGGATTAGGAAAATTTTTCCGCCACTCTTTAGGTCATGGAGTGGGTTTAGAAGTCCATGAGTGTCCCGGTATAAACCCAAAAAATGAAGAGGTTTTAAAGGAAGGGATGGTTATAACTATTGAGCCAGCCATATATCTTCCTGATAAATTCGGAATAAGAGAAGAAACTATGGTCTTAGTAAAAAATAATCGGGGGGAAATCTTAGATGAATATAGCTGAAGTAAAACCAGGAATAACTCTAATTCTAAACGAAGAGTTATTTTTAGTCTTAGAAGCTGAACACGCTAAATTAGGAAGGGGTTCTGCTTTTTTAAGAGCTAAACTTAAAAATCTTAACACCGGAAAAGTTATAGATAGAACTTTAAGAGACTCAGACAATATAGAGCAGGCTTTTATTGAAAAGAAAAAAGTTCAATTTCTTTATCAGGACGGACTCTTTTATCATTTTATGAACTTAAAAACTTACGAGGATTTTTCTCTAAATAAAGAAACTATTGAAGATGTTGTCCCCTGGCTTAAAGAAAATTTAGAATTAGAAGGTTTATTTTATAGAGATAAGCTTATAAATTTACAATTACCTGCTTCTTTAGAATTAAAAGTAGTAGAAACTGAACCAGGTTTCAGGGGAAATACTGTAAAGCAAGGAACAAAACCAGCTAAATTAGAAACGGGAATTACAATCCAGGTTCCTTTATTTATAGAGAAGGGAGAAGTAATAAAAGTTAATCCTCAAACTGGAGAATATTTAACAAGAGCCTAAATAAAATAAATTATATAAGCGGGAGGAAATTATGGATATTGAGAAATTAAAAGAACTTATAGAATTTATGAAAGAAGAAGACCTCTTAGAATTAGAGATAGAGGAAGAAGGTAAAAAAATAAAGCTCTCTAGAAATCCCAAACAAATTAATGTTAGTCCTTCTATCCTTACTCCTTCTGCTCCCCAAACTGCTCCCCAAATGTCCCCTAAGACAAAACCTCAAGAAAAAAAAGAAGAAGGTCTTATAGAGATTAAAGCTCCCATGGTAGGTACATTTTACAGAGCTCCTGCTCCTGATGCTCAGCCCTATGTAGAAGTAGGCTCTCAAATTGATTTTGGAGATGTAGTTTGTATAATTGAAGCTATGAAACTAATGAATGAGATAAAATCTGAAATTAAAGGAGAGATAGTAGATATTTTAGCTGAAAATGGGGAGCCTGTGGAATATGGACAACCTCTATTTTTAGTCAAACCTTTGCCTTAAAAATGTTTAATAAAATTCTTATTGCTAATAGAGGAGAGATAGCCTTAAGAATAATCAGAGCCTGTAAAGAACTGGGGATAAGAACAGTAGCAGTATATTCAGAAGCAGATAAAGACTCTCTCCATGTTCAACTTGCTGATGAAGCTCTCTGTATAGGAGGCCCTAAACCTCAAGACAGTTACCTTAACATCTCTGCAATAATCTCAGCAGCCGAAATTACTGATAGTGATGCTATTCATCCGGGGTATGGATTTTTAGCTGAAAACTCTCACTTTGCTGAAATATGTGAATCCTGCGGGATAAAATTCATAGGCCCTAAACCTGAACATATAAGATTGATGGGGGACAAAGTCCAGGCTCGGAAGATTATGAAAAAGCAGGGTCTACCAGTAATACCAGGAAGCCCTGACCCTATAACCAGTAAAGAAGAAGCTTTAAATTTTGCTCAGAAACTTGGTTATCCCTTAATTATAAAAGCAGCTGCTGGTGGAGGAGGGAGAGGAATGAGAATATGCCATAGCGATGTAAGACTAATAAGTGCTTTTATAACTGCTCAGAGTGAAGCAGAAGTAGCCTTTGGCAACTCTCAAGTCTATATAGAAAAATATTTAGAAGCGCCTCGCCACATAGAGATTCAAATTGTAGCTGATAATTATGGAAATATAATCCATTTAGGAGAAAGAGACTGCTCAATTCAAAGGCGTTACCAGAAACTTATAGAAGAAGCCCCTTCACCGGGGATTAATCCTAAGCTTCGAAAAAAACTAGGAGAATACGCAATCAAAGGTGCGAAAGCAATAAATTACTTCAGTTTAGGAACAATGGAATTTTTATTAGAACCTAAAACTAACCAGCTGTATTTTATGGAAATGAATACCCGAATCCAAGTGGAACATCCTGTAACCGAAGAAATAACTGGTGTAGACCTAGTTAAACTTCAGATACTTCTTTGCTCAGGAGAAAAAATTCCTTTTAAACAAGAACATATAAATTTTAAAGGACATGCCATTGAATGTAGAATAAATGCTGAAAATCCTGAAAACAATTTTATCCCTTCTCCAGGGAAAATTGAATTTCTTAACTTACCTGGAGGGCCCGGGGTAAGAGTAGATACTCATTTATATCCTGGGTATAGTGTGCCTTCTTATTATGATTCTCTCTTAGCTAAACTAATTATCAAAAGAGAAACCAGAAAAGAATGTTTAAAAACGCTAAGAAGGGCGTTAGATGAATTTATGGTTGAACCTCTCAAAACTACTATCCCTTTCTACAAAAAGATAATAGAAGACAAAGATTTTATTGAAGGCAGATATCATACTCATTTTTTGGATAAATTTATTCAAGAAAAAACTGAAGAATGAATCATATTGTTTCAGAATTAGGAGAAATAAAAATCCATAAAAAGTTAATCACTCAGGTATCAGAAACTGCCGCCTTAAGTGTAGAAGGGGTAATGGGTCTGGCTTGTGGTTCTAAAGGATGGTTAGCTAAAATCTTAAAGCACTTAAAGATAAATTGTATCAAAGTAGACACAGGCAAAGACCTAAAGATAGAAGTGCCAATAATTGTAAAATATGGTTATAATATTCCTCAAGTAGCTGGCAGAGTTCAAGAAGAAGTTTTAAACAGTCTTTTTAAAAGTTTAAATATAGAATCTGCTTATATAATAGTAAAAATTAAAGGCCTGGCTTTATAAAAAAGGGGGTAGAAAATGGGTTTTTTTTCTTCTCTAATATACATAACTGTTTCCTTTTTTACCGGAGGTTTACTCATCCTTATTGCCCTTAGTTCTTTCTATATTCCTCAAATTGAAAATGCCCTAACTACAATTTACAGTTCTCCCAATCTCCGCTTAATTTCAGGATTGACTGGTCTATTAATAATCCTTATCTGCATAAAAACCATCCAATCTTCTTTAGCCAAGGTTCAAAGAGAAAAGACCATAGCATTTGAAGGAAATTATGGACCAGTAAGTATTAGCCTTTCAGCAGTAGAAGAAATAATTAAAAAATTACTTCTTGAATTTAAAGAATTAAAAGAAGTAAAACCTCAAGTTATTGCTTCAAAAAGAGGATTAGAGGCTGTTATAAGGATAGCCCTTTCTTCTTATACTAACATTCCTGAATTTACTTCTAAGATTCAAAGTTTGGTAAAAGAAAAGGTACAAAATATGCTGGGTATAGAAGAAGATATTCAAATAAAAATAGAGATAAGAAAGATTCTTTATCCAGATACAAAGCTTAAAAAGAAAGAAAAGAGAGAAGAACCTTTTGAAGAAAATCCTTCTATCCCTTATAGAGAATATGAGTCTTAAAGCTACAAAAAAGGAGGTTAAAATATGCCTAAAGTAGGAGTTCTTACTGGAGGAGGAGATTGTCCAGGATTAAATGCAGTAATAAGAGCAGTTACTCGGACTGCTATTAATAACAACTGGGAAGTAATTGGGATAAAGAATGGCTGGCGAGGATTAATTGATAAAGATTATCAAACTTTAAATTTAGAATCTGTGTCAGGTATTCTTCCTAAAGGAGGCACTATCTTAGGAACCTCCCGTACTAATCCCTATAAAAAAGAAGAAGATTTAGAAAAAGTAAAAACAACCTATAAAGAACTGAACTTAGAGGCTTTGATAACTATTGGAGGAGAAGATACCTTAGGGGTGGCCAATAAACTATCTCAGGAAGGTTTAAACATAGTAGGCGTACCTAAAACTATAGATAATGATTTAAACGCTACTGACTATACCTTTGGATTTGATACTGCAGTAAATATTGCTACTGAGTGTATAGACAGACTCCATACTACCGCCGAAAGTCATCATCGGATAATTGTGGTAGAAGTTATGGGAAGACACGCCGGCTGGATAGCTGTTTACTCAGGCCTCGCTGGAGGAGCTGATGTTATCCTTATTCCGGAAATCCCTATAGATATAGAAGAAGTATGCCAGCTAATCGAGAAAAGACATAATCGAGGAAAAACTTTCAGTATAATCGTAGTAGCTGAAGGTGCGAAATTTAAAAATGCTAAAGAAGTGCTGAAGGATCAGGAAGTAGATGAATTTGGACATGTAAAACTAGGAGGTATAGGTAATACTTTAGGAAAACTCATAGAAGATAAAACAGGCTATGAAACCAGAGTGGTAGTATTAGGCCACATTCAGAGAGGAGGCACTCCTACAGCTTTTGACAGGATTTTAGCTACTCGTTATGGAGTAAAGGCAATGAAGATGGCCTTAGAAAAGAAATACGGAAAGATGGTAGCTTTAAGAGGAAATCAGATAATAGATGTCCCTCTTCAAGAAGCAGTAGCTGAACTTAAAACTGTAGATTTGAAAATTTACGAAATAGCTAAAACTTTTTTTGGTTAATAAATGAAAGAAAAAATTAAAAGTTTAATATCTTCCCATATAGAAACCACTAAAGAGTTAGAAAAGAAAATAGAATTAATTCAGTCTATTACTTCCCAAATTATAAAGTCTCTTAGAGAAGGGGGTAAAATTCTAATCTGTGGAAATGGAGGAAGTGCTTCTCAAGCTGAACATTTCTCAGCAGAACTGGTAGGCAGATTCAAAAAAGAAAGGTTTCCTTTAGCAGCTTTAGCCTTAACCACCAATACAGCTATACTTACTGCCCTGGGAAATGATTTTGGATTTGAGCATATTTTTTCTAAACAAATCTCAGCGTTAGGGAACAAAAAAGATACGGTTATCTTTCTTTCAACTTCGGGAAATTCTCTTAATTTAATAAAGGCTGCGGAAGTTTCTGAAGAACTGGGTATATATACAATAGGAATTTTGGGTAAAGGGGGAGGAAGGCTCAAAGAAAAGGTTAAACTCTCTTTAATAGTAGATTCTCAAGAAGTACCCAGAATTCAGGAAGTCCATAGTTTAATTATTCATATTATTTGTGAATTAATAGAAGAGGAACTTTTTAAATAAGTCCTCTTTTTTAAACCCCCTATGAAACTTTATGAGTTCCAAAGTAATTAAAGTTAGCAAATTAGCCTCTTTAGTAAAGACTTTAAAAAAGAAGAAAAAAAAGATAGTCTTTACTAACGGTTGTTTTGACCTCATTCATCCTGGACATATAAAACTTTTATCTTCAGCTAAAAAGTATGGGGAAGTATTAATACTGGGACTTAATTCCGACTCTTCAATAAGAAAGATAAAAGGAGAAAAAAGGCCCATCTTTAAAGAAAAGGAACGGATAGAAATTCTTTCAGCAATTACTTACATAGATTATATTGTAGTATTTAAAGAAGAAACCCCTTTTAAACTAATAAAAATAATAAAACCTGACGTTTTAGTCAAGGGAGGAGACTGGAAAGAAAAAGACATTGTAGGAGCAGACTTTGTAAAAAAACAAGGAGGAAAAGTAATAAGGATAAA
>QNCG01000023.1 GCA_003644445.1 Candidatus Duberdicusella sinuisediminis
TAAAAGAACTGCTCACAACTTCATCTTCAGGAAACCCTAAACCTTTAGCTATTCCTTTTATAAAACTAGTCTTACCTGCACCCAAACCTCCAAAAAACCTTACTAAATCTCCCTCGCTAAGTATCTTAGAAAAGTTCTTAGCTATAGTTAATGTTTGAGCAAGGTTTCGGCTATAATACTCTATCATATTGAAAAATATCCTTTAAGCTCTAAAGGAAAAATTTTTTTATTCCTCCTTTTGAGAAAAATTCTTGGTTTTTTCCCTTCTTTAATCTCGCCGATAAAATAAAATCCTCTCGATACAATCTTTTCCTTTTCCTTCAAAGGGGCAGTAAATAGAAGCTGGTAATCTTCTCCCTGGTATAAAGCCTTTTTTAAAGGAACGTTCTTAGCCCGGGGGATAAACTCCTCCCAAAGAATAGCCTGCTTTTTACTTTCTGAAAGAATTCTGTATAAGTCTAAAACTAAACCATCAGAAATATCTATCATTGAATTTATCTGGCAATTTTTCACTAACCAGCGGGCTTCTTTAATTTTAGGGGAAAACTTAAAATTCTCTTTATACCCCAAGCCTAAAGCTCCAGTTACAAAAATTCCGTCTTTATCCTTTGCTTCTGACCTTAAGCTGAGGTTATTTTTCTCTACATAACCTATACACCAGGCATCTAAAAAAATAGTTTTAGCTCTACTCAAATCTCCTCCCACCAAATTAAAATTAAATTCTTTAGTTATCTCCTCTACCCCTTTTAATACCTCCTTTAGCTTAGAAGAATATTTGGGAGGTAAAGCTAAAGAAAGGCCTGCGTATTTAGGATAACCGCCCATAGAAGCTATATCACTCAAAACCCTAGCTAATGCCCTATATCCTAAATCCTTAAATTTTACCTCCCTTATTCTAAAGTGGACATCTTCAATTAACATATCTCCACAAAAAAGAAGAAATTTATCCCCTCTATCTATAACTGCACAATCATCTCCCGGGCCTACTTTGACTGTCTTATCTTGAGGAATTTTCTTAAACTCCTTTAATAATTGAAGTTCTTTATATTTTAACATCTCTAAAGAGTTTTTCTATATTCTTTTCCAAAGGTTGAGTTATTATCCCTTTATCAGTGATAACAGCAGTAATAAGCTCAGGAGGAGTAACATCAAAAGCAGGATTATAGGCTTTAACCTTTTTAGGGGCTACAGATTTACCTCCAAAGGTCTTTACTTCTTGAGGATTTCTCTCTTCTATAGGGATGTCTTCTCCTCTATTTAAACTTAAGTCAAAGCTGGAAACTGGCCCAGCTACATAAAAAGGTATTTTGTGGTATTTGGCTAAAACTGCTAAATTGTAAGTTCCAATCTTGTTGGCGATAAAACCTTTCTTAGTTATTCTGTCAGCACCTACAATAACTTTGGTAATCTTACCTTTAGCCATTAAAGAACCAGCCATATTATCACAGATTAAAATCACCTCAATACCCCGACAAGAAAGCTCCCAACAAGTTAACCTTGCTCCCTGTAAAAGAGGCCTGGTTTCATCCGCATATACTTTTATATTAGGATATTTTTTATAGGCCTTATATATTATAGATAAAGCTGTTCCTTCTCCCGAAGTAGCCAAAAACCCTGCATTACAATGAGTAAGGATAGAATCATTAGGTTTAATCAACTTTACTCCTACCTGGGCAATCCTTTCGCAAAGCTGAATATCTTCTTGATGAATAGCCTGGGCTTCCTTTCTTACTATTTCTTTAAGGCTATCTACATCTTTATCTAAATTCATAAGAACCTTTTTTCTTATCCTCTCCAAAGCCCAGGAAAGATTTACTGCTGTGGGTCGGGAATTTTTTAAATACTCTATATTCTTATCAAGAATTTTAAGAAAGGCCTGCGGAGATTTAGCCTTTAAGTTTTTAATAGAAATAAAAAGACTATAGCCGGCAAATACTCCAATTAAAGGAGCCCCTCTCACTTTCAACCTCTTCAAGGCTAAAAAAGCCTGGTTTATATTCTTAATCTCTCTATAACATACTTTCTGAGGCAGTTTTTCCTGGTCTAAGATTATTAAGTTCCCCTTTCTAAAAGAGAGAGAAAAGTGTTTCATTTCTACTACCTCCTTAAGATTCAAAAATTTTAACCCAAAATTTGCACTAGAGCTTTGAAAAGCTTTGTCCCTTATTCAAAATGTTACAGTTGGACAGTAAAGCTTTATACCAAAAAGACACAGAGGCAAATTACAGCCCATTTTTAATGAGCTGGGTTAACCTGAGCCCCTTCAAAAGAAGGGGCTGTCCTTTGGACAAATTTTTCTAATGAAAATTTGGGTTTAATTATCTCTTTTTTGAGAAAATAAATTATAAACTTTCTTTATCGTTTTTAACAAAAAACTATCTTTAACTCTCACGGCTCCGTATAAACATACTTCAGCACAGCACATACAACCTATACAGTTATTAAGATTTATCCTTAGCCCTTCTCTGATAACTTCTATGGCTTTGGCCGGACAGACTTTAAGACAAAGCTGGCACCTCTTACATTCTCTCCTCTCTATAACCGGGTAAAATTTTAAGAACTTACCTAAAACCTTTAAGAGAGGCTTGGGGATGCTTTCGATAAGAGAAGGTGAAGAGGGCATAAAATCCCTAATTTTAAACTTTGGCCAGTCTTGGGGATATACCTCAATTAAATCCTCTTTTATCATCTCTCTTTCTAAAGCTATCTTAAGATGAGGTAAATTCTCAGGTAAAATTCCTATTAGCTGAGCCAGAGTATAATCTAAAGCTAAACCGGAATTAGAAAATATTATCAGCCCTCTTTTGCGGGGAATACCCTTTTTGGCTGGACCTTCTCCCTCCAGAGAAACTATCCCATCTAAAATATTTATTTTAGGAGTAAATAAGTCGTAAATTTTTAGAATAATCTCTGCAAACTCATAAGGGTAAGGATACTTCTGGTGGAGCTTGCTCTTTATAACCCCGGGGATAAGCCCATATAAGTTTTTAACCCCAGCAGTAATCCCTAAAAGGTCATGAGTTTTTAGCTTGGGCAGATTCACAATCTCAAACCCTTTAGCCCACCAAGAAAAAGTAAATTCTCCTTCCTTAAAAGGAGGTCTATCATTATAAAGAAGAGTAAATAAGTCAGGATATTTGTCTAAACCTAAACTTCTATAAATACTTCTTAAAGAATTGTTAGTTCCAAAACCTCCAGGATTATCAGCTACAAAAACTGAAAATCCTCTTCTTCTTAATAACTTAGCCAAAGCTATTATCAAATTAGGATGAGTAGTTATAGCTGAAGAGGTTTCAGCCTCCATTAAAAGATTAGGCTTAATTAAAATTTTCTTAGCCAAACTTTTCTCTTTTCCCCAAATAAGATCAAAACCTCTCTCCAACAAAGTATGAAGGCTATCTATATCATAGCTAAAATCTTCCCTTTTTAAAATTAGCACCTTGTCGCTCATATCCTGAATACTTCTTTAGCATTTTTTAAGACCGCTTCTTCTATATCTTCAACTTCTCTATCTTTAAGAAGGGCAATTTCTTTTATAACTTCTCCTACATAAAGAGGATTGTTTTTCTTCCCCCGAATAATCTGAGGAGCTAAGAAAGGAGAATCCGTTTCAGAAAGAATAAGTTCGGAAGGTGCTTTCTTTACACATTCTCTTAAAAAGCGGGCATTCTTATAAGTAATATTTCCGGAAAAAGACAAGAAGTAATTCTTCTTAACTGCTACTTCTAAAAAATCTAAATCTTGAGAAAAACAATGAAGTACTACTTTTTTAATTTTTTTCTCCTGGAGGAAGCCCAAGATACTTTCTTTAAAACCCCGGTTATGAATTACTACCGGAAGTTGAAATTGAAAAGCTAAATCCAGAAATTCTAAAAATACTTCTTTTTGTTTATCTAAACTTACTTTACTCTTAATATCTAAGCCTATCTCTCCGATAGCTACTATTTTCTTATTCTGGTTAATTAAATCTGCATATTTTTTTAGAACTTCCTTATTAAACTCCTGAGCATAATGAGGGTGAAAACCTAAAGAAAAGTAGAAAAAATCATAGTTAGAAAAAGTCTCTAAAGCTTTTTGAGTATTATCTAAATTTACACTACTTTCTATTAGAGCATAAAACTTATCTTTCAACTCTCTAAGGAGTGTTTCTAAGTCTAAAGAAAAATCAGGAAAAGAAAGGTGGCAATGACAATCTACCAACATTATTCAGAGTTCAGTACTAACCAGCCAAATCCTGTATTAAAATAAATCACAATAGCTAAAAGGCTTAACTCAACTATTAAAAACTTAGATGTTTTCTATTCTGGGAAAAAGAGGAGGAAGTTTTCTTATCTTTAAACCCTGACTGAGAAGGCCCCATTTTGTTTCTTCAGAAAGATTAGCTTTTTTTAAATCTCTCTGTAAACCTAACTGAGTATATATAGATTGAGCTGTATCGGGAATAAAAGGATAAAGATGGATAGCTATTATCCTTATAGCTTCTAACAAAGAATATATAAAATTTTCTAAGGCTTCGGTCTTTTTTTCTTTAAATAAAATCCAGGGCTTTCTTTCTTCTACTGATTTATTGGCGACCCTAACTAACTCCCAGACACTTTCTAAAGCCTGAAAAAAATCTACCCTCCTCATAAACCCAGTATATTTATCTAAGAGATTAACCACTGCTTCTTTATATTCAGGTAGAGGCTCCCCTCTTGGAGGTGTGAACCCGGAAAAATACTTCTCTACCATATTTAAACTTCTAAATACTAAATTTCCTAAATCGTTGGCTAAATCGCTATTTATCCTCTGAACCAGAGCCTTATAGGAGAACTTACCATCTAAACCAAAAGGAACCTCTCTTAAGAGAAAAAACCTTAAAGCATCTTTGCCTATTTCCTTCACTAAATTTAAAGGGTTAACTATATTTCCTTTAGACTTAGACATCTTCTCTAAACTATCTTCCTGTTCAATTAGCCACCAGCCGTGAGCAAATACACACTGAGGAGGCTCAATACCTAAAGCCTTCAAGATTATTGGCCAATAGATTGCGTGTTGTCTTAAAATATCTTTACCAATAAAATGGAAATCTGCAGGCCAAAACCCTTTAAATCTATTCTCTTCATAAAAAACTCCTACACTACTTATATAATTTAAGAGAGCATCAAACCAGACATAGGTCACATAATTAGAATCAAAAGGAAACTCAATCCCCCACTCTAACCTCTGTTTAGGTCGAGAAATACATAAATCATTAAGTTTCTTACCCTTTAAAAAGGATAAAACCTCATTATACCTTACTGAAGGCCTTACAAATTCTGGGTTAGATTCTAAATATTCTATTAACCAGCCCTGATAATGAGAGAGCCTAAAAAAATAATTCTTCTCTTTAATAAAATCTAATGGCCTACCACAATCAGGGCACTTACCTTCTTTAATATCAGGCTTAGCCCAAAAAGATTCACAGGGTACACAATAAAACCCTTCGTAGAGAGAATGGTAAATATCTCCTTTCTGGTAGAGAATTTCTAAAACTTTCTTCACTACTCTTTCGTGGCGGGCTTCGGTAGTCCTTATAAAGTCATCATATTCAATACCTAAAACTTCCCAAAGATGATAGAAATTCTCCACCATCTTATCCACAAATTCTAAAGGAGACAGCCCTCTTATTTCTGCCTCCTTCTTTATCTTCTGGCCATGCTCATCAGTTCCGGTTAAAAAATAAACTTCTCTTCCTGTTAATCTAAAAAACTTAGCTAAAACATCCCCAGCAACATTAGTATAAGCATGGCCTATATGAGGAGAAGCATTTACATAATAAAGAGGAGTGGTGAGGTAAATTTTATTTTTCAAGTTTACTCCTCCTTTCAGGAAAACTTATTCTTTCAGTTCGGGAATCTTCAAATTCTAAGACTGCTTCTCTCTTTAAAGGGTTAATCTCTATAACTTTAGCTTTACCTTGAGGAGTATTAATAAACTCACCTACCTTAGGCAGTTTTTTCAAAAGCTCCTTATAAGTCTTGTATTCATAATTTAAACAACACATAAGCCTTCCACATATACCCGAAATCTTTGTAGGATTAAGGGGAAGATTCTGTTCTTTAGCCATCTTTATAGTTACTGGCTCAAAACTTCTTAAAAAGGTTGCACAACATAAAGGTTTTCCGCAAGGACCTATCCCCCCAAAAATTCTGGCTTCATCTCTCACACCTACCTGACGCATCTCAATCCGTCTCTTGTAAATCTTAGCTAACTCCTTAACTAATTCTCTAAAATCTATTCTTTCTTCAGCAGTGAAGTAAAAAATAATCTTGGATTTATCAAAGGAATACTCAGCGTCTATAAGTTTCATAGGCAGTTTAAATTCGGAAATTTTCTTCTCGCAAGTCTTAACTGCCCTCTTAGCCTTGACTCTATTATCTTTTACCTGTTTTAAATCATCGAGGTTCATAATTCTTACTATCTTCTTAAAAGACTGCCAAGACTTTACTGGATCTTCTTCTACCTCAGAAATAACCTGACCATAATCTAAACCCCTTTCTGCCTCTACAATTACATAATCTCCGACATTTACTTCTAAATCTTCGCAAATAAAATAACTGGTCAGCCCAACCTCTCTTAACCTTACAGCTACTATCTTCTTCATAATTAACCTAATACAGCCCTTATTAAATTATTAGCCAGATTAATATTAATATTATCTAAACTCTGATAAATAATAAATAGCTCTTTAATTTTTTCCTCTAAATCTCTAAGGGAAAATTTTTGAGAATAACTCTTTATCTTAAGCTCTAAATCAGAATTTATAATTTTATCTTTGAAACCGGCTTTAAAAATTAAACAGTCTCTTAAAAAATACATTAGCAAAAATACGACTTCTTTCAAAGAAGTCCTTTCTTCTTCCTTAAGACTGGAAAATGAGCCTTTTAAAAAATTTCTTTTCTCTGAGTAAAACTCTCTATCCTTTAAGAAAGAAAGTCTGCCTTCAAAAATCTTTAAAAAAAAGTCTGATTCCGCTTCAGATATTCCAATTTTTAGAAAAAGTTCTCTCACTTGAGGAAAACTTAGCCTAAAATATATTTTTTGAGCCCGGGAAATTATGGTAGGAGCAATATTTTGAGGAAGAGCTGTAATTAAAAATATCAAAGTATTAGCAGGTGGCTCCTCTAATGTCTTAAGTAAGGCTGAAGAAGCCTCAGCTGTTAATTTATCAGCAGAGTCAATTATTACTACCTTATAAGGCAAAGAAAAATTTTTAAAATGGATTCTTCTTTGAACTTCTCTTATCTCATTAATCCCTATAGAGTTTTTAGAATTAAGTTCTATTATATCTAAGGATAACCCTTTTGAAATATTAAGACAATTAGGGCAATTAAAACAAGGAGGTTGAGAATTTAAGCAATTAATAAGGGAAGCTACATACTTGGCAACTTTCTTCTTACCTATACCTTTTTTTCCAATAAAAAGATAGAGAGAGGCTAATCTCTTGTTTTTATGGAGAAGTTTAAAATAATCTATTATCTTTCTATGTCCTATTATCTCTTCCATTTTAAAGCTTTTTCCAAGTATTCTACCATCTTTTTTTGGACATAAGAAATACTCTTAGACTTTATGACCTTTATCCTCTTAGGCTCTCTTTTAGCTAAAAGCTGGTAGCCTCTCTGTAAATCTTTATGAAACTTAAGAGGCCTTTTTTCAATTCTATCTTTCTTCCCTTTAATTCTCTTCAATCCTTTTTGGGGGTCTATAGCTAATACAAAAGTTAAATTCGGCTTTATCCCTTGGGAAGCAAAATCAACTAAAAGTTTAATCTTATCTATTCCTAAATTTAAAGCATAACCTTGATAAACTAAAGTAGAGTCAGAAAAACGGTCAGAGATAACTATATCAGCTTTTTCTAAGGCCGGCTTTAACTTTTCCTTTATAAACTGACTCCGGGCCGAAAGATAGAGAAAGAGCTCGGCTAAAGGAGTGATTTCTTCTTGAGAGTAAAGCAAAATCTTTCTTATCTTTTCTCCTAAACAAGTACAACCTGGCTCACGAAAAGTCTCCACTTTAAACCCTTTTTCTCTTAAAAACTTAGCTAAAAATTTAAGATGAGTGGACTTTCCTGCCCCCTCTCCTCCTTCTAAGCTAATAAAGAAAGCTCTCTTCCTCATAGGGCTCTCCAACGGGTTTGCCCTGAGGGTAAGTCCTCTAAAACTATCCCTTTTTCTAAAAGTTCTTTTCTTATTCGGTCAGCCTGAGCAAACTTTTTAGCTTTCCGGAGTTGAATCCTTTCTTTAACTCTTTCTTCTATATAATTTAGAAATTGAGGAGGAAATTGCCTCTCCTCAGGAAAGATAGCAAATATCTCTAATAATTTAAACAACAAAGTTTTTACTTCTGAAAAAAAGTCAGGAGTTTCATTTAGATTCTTGTTAACTAATTCTATCAAATCAAATATTAAAGAAAACCCTTTAGGCGTGTTAAAATCATCATCCATAAAGTTAATAAACTTTTTGTAGACCTCCTCTACCTGAGGATAAGAAAATTTTAAAGTCTCCCTTCGGGAATAAGGTCTTAATTGCCCTACAAAAACTGAAATCCTATCTTTTACTCTTTGAACTTCTTTAATTTTGTCTTCAGAAAAATCTAAATTATTTCGGTAATGAGAAGAAAGGTAAAATATCTTTAAAACATCTGAAGAATACCTTTTTATAGCACTTCTTAAAGTGAGGAAGTTCCCTAAAGATTTAGACATTTTTTCTTTATTTATAGTAATTAAGCCGTGATGGAGCCAATAACGAGCAAAATCTTTAGAAGTCTTAGCCTTAGCCTGAGCTATTTCATTTTCGTGGTGAGGAAAAACTAAATCTCTTCCTCCTCCGTGGATATCAAAAGTCTCGCCTAAATAATTTATAGCCATAACTGAACACTCAATATGCCAGCCCGGCCTTCCCTCACCCCAGGGAGAAGGCCAACTTACTTCTCCTTCTTTCTTCTCCTTCCATAAAGCAAAATCCAAAGGGTCTTCTTTATGGGAATCAGGTTCTATCCTTACAAAATTTAGAAGTTCATCAATATTTTTCCCGGAAAGTTCACCATAACTTAAGAATTTCCGCTGATACTTTCTTACTCTGAAATAAACATTTCCTCCCCTCTGGTAAGCAAAACCTTTCTCTAAAAGGACTTTAACAAAATCTATAATTTGAGGAATATGAAAAGAAGCGCAAGGTTCAATATCAGCCTTATTTATTCTAAGAGCTTCTAAATCCTGATAATAACTCTGAGTATAGTTATCTACTACTTTTCTCCAGGCTTCTTCTATAGTTAAACTTTTCTCTTGAGCTAATTCTTTAGCTTTATTTAATATTTTATCGTCAATATCAGTTATATTCCTTATAAACTTCACCTTAAATCCTCTAAATTTAAAGTACCTTCTTATCACCTCAAATATATGGAGGGATCTCCCGTGTCCAATATGACAATCATCGTAAACAGTAACTCCGCAAGTATAAATTTTCACCTCTCCTGGATTAAGGGGTTTAAATTCCTCCTTCTTCTTAGTGAGAGTATTGTATACTTTTATCATTATTTTAGCAGTCTAAAAGCTTCTCAAATAAAACTAAACCAGATTATACCTTCTTTTCAGCTGATAATCAAGTCCTCAAATAATCTCTGATTTCTAAAATCAGCTTTCTAAAAAATAGTTGAAGTTAGGCTTAGAGATATACTTAAACAGATAACTGGGAAAAAGGTTAAGAGGAAGAAGTTAAAAAACAGTTACTACACTTATACAGAATATAGCTTCTTTGGATACAGGAAGCAAGCCCTCTTGAGACTTTATCTTTATATTTATCTTATTTTTAGGGAGTTTAAGAAGGTCTTTAAGGTTTTCTCGCATTTTATCTTTGTAGGGCTTAAGTTTAGGTTTATCGGAAATTAAAGTGATATCTAAGTTATTAATCTTTTTGTTTTTAAGGAAAGATAAAACTCTCTTTAAAATAACCTTACTTTCTAAACCTTTATTTCTCTTGTCCTGAGGAGGAAAGTAATCCCCTATATCGCCTAAGCCTAAAGCTCCTAAAATAGCGTCAGAAAGAGAATGAAAAACTACATCAGCATCAGATACTCCCGAAAGACCTTTTTTATAAGGAATCTTTACTCCCGCCAAAATAAGTCTTCTACCTTTAACTAACCTGTGAACATCAAATCCTAAACCTACCCTCATAAAAATTCTTCCTATAAGATAAATAAAGAGTGGCTAAAAACAAGTCCTCAGGAGTAGTTATTTTAAAATTGAAAAAAGAACCGGGAATTACCTTTACTCTTTCTTTAGCCTCTATCAGGTAAGCATCGTCATAGATTGGTTTTAGCTTAGGCCGGTTAATAACCTTTTTTAAAACCTTCCACTTAAACCCCTGGGGAGTCTGGATAAGCTGGATTTTTTCTCTCCGCAGAGTCCTCTTGACTATATTTTGCTCGCCTACCTCTTTTAAAGTATCCTGAACTCTTACTCCCGGTACTACTACCTTATATTTCTTAAGAGCCTTTAGAACTCTGGTAATTAAGTTCTTATTTAAAAATGGCCGTGCCGAATCATGGATCAACAGATACTTAGGATTAAAATCAATTTCTTTTAAGGCGTTCGATACTGAATCTACCCTTTCTTTGCCTCCTTTAACTATTTTCCTTACTTTCTTAAATTTATATTCTCTTACTAAAGAATAGGCTTTGTTAAAATCCTGGGTTCTCACTACTAAAATTATACTTTCTATCTGGGGGTGATATTCAAAAGTTCTCAGACTGTAATATAGAAGAGGTCTTCCTCCTAAATTTACAAAAGCTTTAGATATTTTTCTCTTCAGCCTCTTACCCTTACCTGCTCCTAAAAGAACTGCGGTAATTTCACCCATAGGTTCTTTAAGAAGCTATCTTAGTAAAGATTATCCTTCCACTGGGATTTTGTAAAACTGAAGTTACCTCTACTCTAACGGTTTTGCCAATCAACCAGCGAGCATTCTCTACAACCACCATAGTTCCGTCTTCTAAATATCCTACTGCCTGATTGTATTCTTTACCTTCTCTTAAGAGCTTTAAGGAAAATTTTTCTCCGGGAAGAAGAACCGGCCTCAAAGCTTCTGACAACTCATTAATATTTAAAACTTTAACTTTCTGAAGAGTAGCTACTCTATTCAAGTTGTAATCAGTGGTCATAATCTTAGCATCTAAGAGTTGGGCTAACTTTACCAATTTAGCATCAGTATCTAACTTTCCTTCGAGTTCTTGCTCGTGAATTTTCAGTTCTACTCCAGGAAGAGACTGTAGCGTTTTTAAAATCTCTAAGCCCCGTTGGCCCCTCTGTCTTTTTATAGGATCCTGGGAATCAGAAATAGTTTGTAACTCTTTAAGAATAAAACGAGGAACAAATATCCTGGCTTCAATAAAACCTGTCTTTATAATATCTACTATTCGACCATCAATAATAACACTGGTATCTAAGAGAATTATCTCCTGATACTCTTGCTGTCTCTTAAATCTCACATAAGGAATTACTAAATGAAACTCATCCTGCCCCCTTAAACCCAAAACTAAACCAATATAAGCAAATACTATAACAAAGACAGTATTTAAACTCTCCACCACTGCCTCATCTTTTATAGGAAGAAAGTTTATAATCCCAGTTAATATCTTAGCCATTAAAATACCCAAGAGGAAACCAAAAACTGCTGAAGAAAGCCCTCTCAGGGAAATCCTCTTAGTTAAAGCCTCAAAAAAAGCTACAAAAGAAGAAATAATAAAACCTAAAATTACTCCTAAGAACGGGTTATTAAAATTTAACCCTATCTGATAACCTATTATCAGAGAAACAGCAACAAAAAATATTCTTACTAACCACAAACTCATACTAAAACCTCCTTCTTAGCTTCTGTCTCTTAAACTCTTAACTTTACTGATGACCTCTCGCACATCCCTACAGCCATATAACTTAAGTCCCAGAAATTCTCTTAGATGCAACTTATCCAGATTACTCCGGGGAATAAAAGCATACAAAAAACCTAATCTCTTTATTTCGGCAAGCCTTTGAGAAATATTATAAACTCTCCTCAGCTCTCCGGAAAGACCTACTTCGCCAATAAATACACACTCTTTGGGTACTAAAAAATCCTCATAGCTGGAGGCAACAGCTAAAACCAAAGCTAAATCGCTACAAGGGTCATCTATTCTTATACCTCCGGTAACATTTACAAATACATCCTGATTGCCTAAATTTAACCCTAACCTCTTCTCCATCATAGCTAAAATCAAAGAAAAGCGATTAAAATCAAAACCAACACTCTTTCTTCTCACCATCCCAAAGCTTGCCCGAGTAACTAAAGCTTGAACTTCTACTAATATTGCTCTCACTCCTTCTAAAACACAGCCTACAACACTTCCTGAAGAATGTCCGCCCTCTCCAGAGATAAATATTGAAGAAGGATTTTCCACTTCTTTTAACCCTGAAGAAGTCATCTCAAATACTCCAATCTCTCCCAGAGAACCAAATCTATTTTTTACTGCCCTTAAAATACGAAAATTTGAATTCTTCTCTCCCTCAAAATATATTACACAATCTACAATATGTTCTAAAGCCTTAGGACCGGAAATAATCCCCTCCTTAGTTACATGACCTACAATGAATAAAGAAACTCCCTTTTTTTTAGCAGTTTCAGTAAGAATATTTGCCGACTCTTTTATCTGAACTAAACTTCCCAAAGAAGCTCCCAGAGAAGGGATTTTTAGTACTTGAATAGAGTCAATTATTATTAAGAAAAAGTCTTTTTCAAATAGAGGAAGAAGGGCTTCTAAATTATCTTCATTAACTAAGAAAAGATTTTCCGAGTCTATGCCTAATCTCTTTGCTCTTAAATTTATCTGAGCTAAAGACTCTTCAGCACTTACATAAAGAACTTTCTTCTTCTTAGCTACCTGCGAAGCTACTTCTAAAAGAAGTGTGGACTTTCCAATTCCTGGCTCTCCACCTATTAAGACTGCTTCTCCCTTAATTAAACCTCCTCCTAAAACCCGGTCAAATTCTTCTATCTGAGTAGGGAACCTTTCTTCCTTAATAGCAGATAACTCTCTTATATTAGTAAGAGAAGGTGAGGGCTCCTTCTCTCTTTTGAGAGAAGAAACTTCTTCAGTAAAACTCTCCCAAGCTCCACACTCCGGACACTTTCCTAACCACTTAAAAGTCTTATAGCCACAATTCCTGCATATAAACATTTTTAAAATTCTTTGTGGTTATTATATTTTTTAAAATCCTCTCCTAAAAGCTCCGAGATTATTACTCTCCTTATCTGGGTTTATGAAGGAGTTTCCAGGGGTGAGCCTTTAAATCTTTTATAAATTCCTCTATATCTTTATAAAGAGTATCTTCATAAATGAGCCTGCCCACAGTTCCTCTCCTCTCTCTTAAATCTCTAAAAAAACCTCCGAGATCAGAAGAAACTCCCTCTAAACTACCTACGAATTTCTTAAAAGTAGAAATTATCTCTTCTTCTCTAACTAATTTATCCAAAGTGTTTAATAATTTATAAAAACGTTCTATACCTGCCCGCACAAACTTACCTAAAGTATATAAAGGCACTGAATCCTCACCAACTATTGAATCTCCCTCCTTTAAATATTGCCCTGAGCCCTCCTGAGGTATTATCTCTAAATATTTCTCTCCTAAAACCCCTAAACTATTAACAAAGGCTTGAGAACCTGAAGGTATCTTTATATCTTTTCTTATCCAGGCATAGACTATCACCTTAGTCTTCTCACCTTCCCGGACTAAAGAAATCTTTTTAACTTCTCCGGCCTCTATGCCCGCTACTCTCACTGGAGAAGCAGGCTTTAGCCCATCTCCAAAATTAAAGACAACTTTAATTGTATAGCCAGGATTAAAAATTCTAAAATCCCGGATAGAAAAGATACCTACAATAAGGATAATAATTGCGCCTAAGATAAAAATTCCTAATTTAAATTCTTTAGACATCTCCTTCCTCCTGCCTTCTAAACATCTGCTTCTTTTATTGGACCGGTTCGGCTTCCCTGAATAAACTGTCTAACTATAGGGTCATCTACTTTCTCTAATTCTGAAGGTCTCCCGGTAAACACAATTTTACCTCCAAAAAGCATAGAGATGTAATCGCCAATTTTAAAAGCACTATTTAAATCATGGGTGACTACTACTGAAGTTACCCCTAACTTGTCATGGAGTTCTCTTATCAAAGAATTTATCATATCAGCTCCTATAGGGTCTACTCCAGTTGTTGGTTCATCGTATAAAAGTATTGAAGGATTAAGACATAAAGCCCGGGCGATAGCCACTCTTTTTCTCATACCTCCGCTTAATTCCTGAGGAAACTTTTCTTCTACCCCCTTAAGGCCTACTAAAGAAAGTAAACCCTTAACTCTTTCTTTTATTTTTTGAGAAGGCAAATTTGAATACTCATAGAGAAGAAATCCTACATTCTCCTCGACAGTCAAATAATCAAAAAGAGCTGAACCCTGAAAAACCATTCCAAACTGAAGTCTTATCCTGTCTAATTCTCTTTCAGGAAGTAGAGTAATGTCTATGTTATTTACTATAATCTTTCCTTTATCAGGCCGGAGGATCCCTATTATATGCTTAAGAAGTACGCTCTTACCACAGCCTGAACGCCCAATTATTACATGGGTTTTACCATCCTCAATAGTTAGAGTTAAACCTTTAAGAACATCTAATCCATTAAAACTCTTATATAGCTCAATTATCTCAATCATTGTTAAGAAACCTAAGGCAATAACACATAAAACAAAGCAGTTAATAGACAATCAGCTGTAATTATAAGAATAAATGACCTGACCACTGATTTAATTACCGCCCTTCCTACACCAGTAGCCCCTGTTCCTGCTGAAAATCCTTCAAAACAGCTCACCAATCCAATAATCCCTCCGAAAATAAAAGCTTTAATCAAACCGCTAAATATATCCTTAAAGGTTAAAGCCTCTATACTCATTCTAAAATAAAGCCCCCAAGAAATATTTAACTTAGTAACGCCGACAATATAACCTCCAATAATCCCAATTAAATCAGCATATAAGACTAAAAGAGGCAAAGTAATTATCAAAGCTAAAAATTTAGGGACAGCCAGATAATCCACAGGATCAGTAGCCAAACTTCTCAGAGCATCTAACTGTTCAGTTACTTTCATAGAACTTACCTCAGCCGAAATCGAAGAACCACTCCTCCCAGCAATTATCAGAGAAGTAAGCACAGGACCTAACTCCCGAGTTAAAGAAAGAGCTACTATTGAGGCAATATATATCTCTGAAGATATCTTCTGGAGTTGATAGGCTGTTTGAAAAGCTAAAATTATTCCGGTAAAAAGAGCTATCAGAGAGACTATAGGGAAACTCTCTACTCCTAAAATCATCATCTCCGAAATTAAAGCCTTAAATCTCTTCTTACCCTGAAAAATCCACCAGACTACCTTAGCGAATAAAGTAGCTATCTTACCAAAATAAATAGCCAGATTATTTAACTTTTCAGTCATTGGAGAATTTAGGCTTTCTCTCTAACTAAAGTTTATAAATCAAAATTTAATCTCTGGCGCTGGGAGAGGTCTTTTCTTAAGGGTGAATTTTAAAAAACTCTCACTACCCAATCTATATACAAAAACTCCTGGGGCCTGAGAATCTAAAAATCCTCTCAGAGAAGTATTTTCTTTTGATTTCAGAAAGTCTTTTTTATACTCTGAGTTTGAAGACTTAGCATAGGGTAAATTATACAACTTAGCTAAATTACACGCTCCCTCTAAGTCCAGATGAATATTTTCCAAAAGAGCATAAGAGTCAGAAAAATAAATCCAGGGAAAACTTCCCCGAAAATTCAAAAAAACCCTCTCAATTTTATAATCTTCTAAATTAGCTCCGAAGGCCTCTAATTCACCTTCTATTAAAAGATTATCTAATTTTCCTTGTAAGGTGATCTTGCCCCGAAAGTCTCCTTGAAAGGGAAAATCTTCTATCCCTAAGAATTTATTTAATTTTCTTAAACTCATTCCTTTTATATCTATATCTAATTTTAAAACCGGCTGAGGAGAAAAATCGATATTACCA